>DAORJS010000207.1:0-5102 GCA_035439185.1 Chitinophagaceae bacterium | reverse complement strand
CTGCCTGTTGGCAGGCAAGTCGGGACGGTAGAGCAAAGGACTGAAAATCCTTGTGCTTTGTCCGCCGAGGAGGATCGGCGGTTTCCCGATGTAGATCGGGACCCCACAGCACGAAGGGTCTGAACTGAAAAGTTCGGACCCTTTTTTATTTAAATGTTATCCAGCTCGGAATAATTTATTCATACAGATCTCCCTGACCCGCCAGTATCTCACGGTATTTATTAAAGAGTTTCGTTTTCGAGATAAACCCTAAAAATTTTTTATCCTTATCCAGAACCGGCAGATACCAGCTTCGGGTAATATCAAATTTCTCCATCACTTCATGCATATTGTCGTCATATTGCAATATGGCGGCCGGTTTCTTCATCAATGTCCGGACAGAAATCTTATCAAACTGATCCGGTTGAAAAAGTTTCTGCTTGATATCATTCAGCTCAATAATTCCGGCAAACCTGTTTTTACTGTCTGAAACAGCAAAAATGTTCTTTTCACTTTGTTTAATGATTTCCACCAGGTCTTTCAGCTTCTTATCAGCATTAATGTTATCATAGGTATCCTGTAACATGTCGGCGAGTACGATAGAGGTAAGAATATTCTTTTCCTTTTTATGGGTAAAAACCTGTCCTTCAAGGGCCAGTTTTTTCAAATCCATAGAATAGGGTTCATAGGTCTTTACGATAAAAAAGGAAATGGATGAAACAATCATCAGCGGAATAAAAAGCTCATAGCCATTCGTGATTTCGGCGATCAGAAAAACGGCGGTCAGCGGACAATACATGACACCACTTAAAAGACCCGCCATGGCAACCAGACTGAAGTTACCTACAGGTATTTTGAACCAGGGGGTGTTATTGATCAATTTCGAAAAAAAGAACCCGAGATAAGAACCCGCAAATAATGAGGGCGCAAAATTTCCTCCGTTACCTCCACTGCCGATTGTAATTCCCGCAGCTACAGGTTTAAAGAGTACGATCAATGCAGTAAAAGCAATAATGCCCCAGTTTTCACCCAGCATGGAGAACAAAGTAGTATTATCGGTAAAGGTTGTAAAAGAGCCATTGGCCACCAGTTTCACGCTCTCATAACCTTCCCCGAAAAGAGGTGGAAACGCAAAAAATATAACCAACAGCAAACCACCACCCAGCAATGCTTTTGGGAAGACACTCAGCTTCCACCCCTGTATCTTTTGTTCTGTTTTTTTAAATGCTTTTGCATAATATAAGGATACAAAGCCTGCAAGTATGCCTAATAAGATGTAGAAAGGAACATTTTTATAATCGAAATTCTGTTTTAATACAAAGTTGAATAAAGAAGATTCCTGTAAAATGATCTTGGAACATAAAACACCAACAACAGAAGATATAATCAGGGGAATAAAATAGCTGACTACCGTTTCAGTGAGCAACACTTCAACCGCAAAGATGACTCCGGCTATCGGGGCATTGAATACCGCAGAGATACCCGCAGCTGCACCACAGGCAATCAGCAATGTTCGCTCCTGATAATTCAGGTCGCTGATACGGGACAGATTGGAGCCAATAGCGGAGCCGGTAGCAACAATCGGGGCTTCCAGCCCAACTGAACCTCCCATTCCAACCGTTAAGGAGCTTGTAACAACATGGGAATAAGTGTGTGACAGTGGAATATAGGAGGATTTTCCTGCAATCGCCTTTAATACCATGGCAATGCCTCTTTCATAAAACCCTTTGAATGCATAACGGATAATGATACCGGAAAACAAAAGCCCAATCGCGGGAAAAAGCAGGTAGGCATACTGATGGAATGAAATATTCTCCACCCAATATTGCAAACGGTGTACAAGGGTTTTCAGTAAAACAGCCACCAGTCCGGAAAATAAACCAACCAGCGTTGCAATGACCATGATAAACTGTACCCTGCTGAGTTTGGTCCGGAGAAAATTCAGAATGGTCTGATAAAGTATTTTTATTTTCCCCATGACCGGTTACTGAAATTGAAGTTGTAAAAGGAAAACAGCGATTCCGGCCACAAATCCAAGCAGCGCCAGCCAGGCTATTTTTTTCAGGTACCAGATAAAATCAATCTTTTCAAGTCCCATTGCCGCTACACCGGCGGCTGAACCAATGATCACAGCACTTCCGCCCGTACCTGTCGTCAATGCCAAAAATTCCCAAAACGGATGATCGGTCGGATAAGTGTTCAGATCATACATACCCTGTGAAGCGGCAACCAGCGGTACATTATCCACCAGTGCTGACAATAATCCAAGGACAGATCCGATCAAGTAATCATTTTTTAATGTGTTGTTAAGTCCGTCCGCCATGTCTTTTAATAATCCCAATGACTGTAAAGCTGAAACCGCAAGGAGTATACCCAAAAAAAACAGCACGCTGGGAGAATCTACTTTTTGTAAGGCGTGGGTCACCGTATACTTTTGAGCCAGACCCGCTTCTTTTCCCTTATGAATAATGGTTGTTATGATCCACAGGAGTCCGAGCGCCATCAGCATTCCCATGAAAGGAGGAAGGTGGGTGATTGTTTTAAATACGGGGACAGATACCAGCAATCCTATTCCCGTGATCAGGATAAATTTTCCCTCTGATTTTTCTCTGGATGAGCGGGATGGCAACTCAACGGGATCCAGTTTTTTCCCTTTAAAGCGATAGCCGATGATCAGGGCCGGGATCAGGCAAACAGCGATACTGGGCAGAATTAACTGTTTCATGATATTCATTGCGGTTATTTGCCCACCAATCCAAAGCATCGTGGTTGTTACATCCCCGAGCGGTGACCAGGCACCACCGGCATTGGCTGCAATAATGATCAGTCCCGCAAACCAAAGCCGGTCTTCTTTGTCACGCAGCAGTTTTTTGGCTAATGAAACCATTACAATGGTAGTGGTCAGATTATCCAGCAAGGCAGATAGAAAAAAAGTGAGTACCGCAACTATAAATAATAGTTTTTGTTTGTTTTTTGTAGTGATCTTTTCGGTAATTATATCAAATCCGTTATGGGAATCTATCAGTTCTACAATGGTCATGGCTCCCAGTAAAAAAAACAGGATGGATGCGATTTCGCCTAAATGATGAAGTAATTCTTCAGAAACCAGTTCCGGGGTATTGCTTTGAATGATATATAATGTCCAGCAGAGGACTCCCGTTATTAAAGCCGATGCTGCCTTGTTCAGCTTCAACGGGTGTTCAAAAGCAATAGCGGCATACCCAAGTATGAAAACGATAATAATGATAGTGGTAAACATAATTAACCTAAGATAGGAATTAACAGGTTAAAATCAGGCTTTTTGATGATGTAGTCAGCCACCGAATCCACGAGTCCAACCGTAGAGCAGAAGGAGATTCCGATTCCCGCTTTCCGGATACAACAGATATCATTTTCACCATCTCCCACCACCAGCGTATTTTTCAAATCAACACCATATTTCTCGCAGACTTTCAGCAAGGCGTTGAGCTTGCAATAATCGTGTTTGCACTGGCTTTTCTGATCGGCCAGAAAAAAGGAGGGAATTTTAACCTCTCCTGTTGAGATGCTTTTGGAAAACTCCAGTTCATTGGAAATGGAAAAATCAAAACCAAATTTATTTTTCAAATGATTGGTAATGCAATCGTAGCTATCACTGATGATCCCTGTAATATACCCCTGTGATTTTAACTCAACCATCAGTTCTTTCAAACCGGGCGTAATCTGAATACTATCTGTCAGGGCAAGTAATTCGCCGATCGTTTTACCTTTCAGAAAGCGGGCTATTAATTTGGTACGGACGAAAGGATTATCGCTGTTGGTTACCACATCCACCAGTTCTTTTTCAAAACCAAACGCTTTGGCAGCAGTATTAATAAAGCTGGCCCTCAGAATGGTGTTATCCATATCAAAAACCGCAATCTTTTTCAGCGACATTAACTCTTCCCGGATAGCGAATTCCATTTGTTCCCGGATCACATTGATATTTTCATAGGTTTCAAGATTCCGGGTTTCTACTTTTTTTGATTTCTTCATGATTGTTCTTGCCACTTCTCTGGACATTTTCCCCAGTTCTTCCAGTGGCTGCATCTGATTTTCGATATTGCCTATATTCACTTCCAGAATTCTCGCCCCCATATTGTGCATATCAATCAGAATTCCGATATCAACGCCATACCCTTCTTCAAATTCACATTGGGCAAACATCCCCCTTTTACCTGCGATCATTCCACTCAGCGGTTGCCTGAAGTTGGGGAAGCTGGGATTCAGTATTGATAAAAGGGGTTTGGCGACTAATTCTGTTACACGGCCCGCTTGTCTTGAAAAATAGGATTTCACAAAATCGGCCTGATCTTCTATAATGGGTCTTGCAAGAATATCGATCACATCTTTTGGATAAGTAATAATATCTGCGTCAAGAAAGGCAATCACTTCGTTTTTGGCCACCAGTATCCCGTCTTTCATGGAGACCCCCTTCCCCAGTTTTGTACTGGTAATTATTATAGCTCCTTCCTTCCTTGCTTCTGCGATGGTATTATCCATTGATTTATCATCCACCACAATCACTTCACTGACCAGTGGAGATGTATTGGCAAGTTTAACGACCTGCCGTATTGTTTTTTCTTCGTTAAGAGCCGGAATAATTACTGTAACCATGGTTATTTTGATAAATAGAGGCCGCAGAAAAATATACTGCGACCTCTGTTAAAACGCACATGTGAAAACCCTTCTTATTTGCTGTTTTGTCTGGAACGCCTGCTTTTGGGTGAATAGTCGTTTTTGTCTGCTATGGTTTTTTGCTTTCTGTACTCAATTTCTGCAGTCAGATTCCGGATCTCTTTCCTGCATTCTGCGATTTCCTGTTCTTCGGCACCTCCGTTAAGCAGTTTTAGATAATCATTGGTGTTTTTCGCTAAAAGATCCACGAGGGAAAGCAGATCAAGGTTATTTAAATCTTCCATATTGCAGCGTTTAGTGTATTTCGTTGGTACTTATTTTTTTTCGGCTATCCATTGCTGCAGGGTATCTATGTATTGTTTTACCTCTGCATTTTCTTCCATTTCCGCGTACTTTTCAAACCAGGAAAGGGAAGCCTCGTAGTTCCTGGTTACGTTCGCTTCGTATCCTCCCAGATACCCATAAGC
>DAORJS010000206.1:0-5115 GCA_035439185.1 Chitinophagaceae bacterium | reverse complement strand
CCGAACAAGCCCTGCACGTCACCCACACCCGTAAAGGTTCGCTGCAATGGGATGCAGGATATAAACAACTCCGGGATCAATACTGGTTCAGACCCGCTGCTGTTCCCAATGATAATAAAACCAATCTTTTCACCACACAGGTATATTATCATTCAGCAACCGGGAAAAAATCAGATAATACAACCGGAATACAGTTCATGCGGAAAGCCATCCGCTCCAACGACAGGGGGAATCACCGCTTATGGCATGGAGCGGTTTATTCCATTTTTCATCAGCAACCAATTAAAAATTTCCATCTGAATGAAAGTATCCGGCTTGATTGGGATGAGAACTATGGAACTATATTGGTTCCCCAGTTTAATCTGGTCTGGTCTCCGGATAAATTCAGTGTACGGGTTTCCGCAGGACGATCATTCAGAGATGCAGATTTCACAGAGCGATACAACAATTATAATAAGGCATTGGTCACCAGCGGAAGTATTGGTAACCCTTTCCTTCAGCCGGAAAATTCATGGAATCTGGAAGCCGGAATGGACTTCAGAAGCAATGATGGCTGGCAGTTAAGAACAACCCTTTTCAGCCGCTGGCATCGCAATCTGATCGACTGGGCCCCCACCCCCTATGCAGAAATGCCCCGGAAAGAAAACCTGAGTCCTGCCGGTACCTACTCCCTGGCCACCAACCTGGAAAGTATCAACTCAACCGGATTTGAAATGGACGTACTGTTTAAAAAAAATATCACAATCAATTGCAGTATTACCGGAACCCTGGGCTATACTTTCATACGTTCTGTAAATGATGATGAAGTACCTTCTTTTTATATCTCCTCTCATGCACGGCACCTGATTAATTTTACAGGACAACTAAACCTCAGATCATTTTCGCTGGGTATAAATGGTTTATTCAAAGAAAGAAACAGCAGGGAGGCCAATGCCATTGGCGCAAGGATTACTCCCTCCTATTTTATCATGGGGACAAAATTGAGTTATGCACTCCCGGGAAATCATTTCCGGTTTAGCTTTCAGGCTGATAATATATTTGATAAAAAGTATAGTGATCTGCTGGGGGCATCCATGCCCGGACGATGGTTATCCGGGGGAATTGAGGTAACTTTGTGATCCTCTAAAATTGCCTGCAGCATGGATTTTCTTCAGACCCTTCGTATTCAGCCCGAAAACATTGGAATCAGTACCGGTCAGGAATGGTTATCCGGAAACGGAACTTTGATTGAATCCTTCTCTCCGGTTGATGGGAAAAAAATCGGCGCAGTTAGTTCCGCCGATCAGGCCGGTTATGAGGCCGTGATCAGCAAAGCATCGGCTGCCTTTCAGCAATGGAGAATGGTCCCTGCCCCTAAACGAGGGGAAGTGGTCAGACAGATCGGGGAAGCACTCCGTCAGTACAAAGAACCGCTGGGTAAACTGGTATCCTATGAAATGGGAAAAAGCCTGCAGGAAGGTTTGGGTGAAGTGCAGGAAATGATTGATATCTGTGATTTTGCTGTTGGGCTGTCCAGACAATTACATGGACTTACCATGCACAGCGAACGTCCCGGCCACAGAATGTATGAACAATACCACCCGCTGGGTATCGTTGGGGTGATTTCTGCTTTTAATTTTCCGGTAGCGGTTTGGAGCTGGAACAGTATGCTGGCATGGGTTTGCGGGGATGTTTGTGTTTGGAAACCTTCAGAAAAAGTACCGCTTTGCTCTATCGCCTGTCAGCAAATCGTATCAGCTGTTTTTGCAAAGAACCAGGTGCCCGAAGGCGTATCCTGTATCATTAACGGAGGTCGTGAAGTTGGTGAATGGATGGCTGCCGATAACCGGGTTCCGCTGGTTTCTGCCACCGGATCAACGCGGATGGGTAAGGCAGTGGGTGCTGCTGTTGGTGCCCGGTTAGGCAGGGCATTGCTGGAATTAGGCGGCAATAATGCCATTATTATTTCCAAAGAAGCTGATCTTGATATTGCCATTCTGGGAGCCCTTTTTGGGGCGGTTGGTACGGCCGGACAAAGATGTACCACTACCAGACGACTCATCATACATGAAGATATCTATGATATAGTCAAGACCAAATTGGTAAAAGCCTATCAGCAGTTACGTATTGGAAACCCCCTCGATGCCAATAATCATGTTGGGCCTTTAATTGATAAGGATGCGGTGAAAATGTACCTGGAAGCCATTGAAAAATGTAAAGCCTCCGGGGGCCATTTTGTTGTGGAAGGTAAAGTGCTGGAAGGAAAAGGGTATGAAAGCGGTTGTTATGTACAACCCTGTATTGCAGAGGCAAAACCCAACGATCCTATTGTTCAGCACGAAACTTTTGCTCCTATACTTTATCTGCTCCGGTATAAAACCCTCAATGAGGCCATTGCCATCCAGAACGGGGTGCCGCAGGGGCTTTCTTCTTCTATCATGACCCTCAATATGCGGGAAGCAGAACAATTCCTCTCTCAGGCAGGCAGTGATTGCGGGATTGCCAATGTAAATATTGGCACATCAGGTGCTGAAATCGGGGGTGCATTTGGGGGAGAAAAGGAAACAGGCGGTGGCAGGGAAAGCGGCAGCGATGCCTGGAAGGTTTATATGCGCCGGCAAACCAATACCATCAACTACAGCAGTTCGCTGCCCCTGGCACAGGGGATCCGTTTTGATGTTTAAGCGCTTTGTTGGAGAATAGCCAGGTTATTTAACCAATCTTTAAAACAACCTTCCGGGTTTACCATTCGTCAAAAAAAACATAAAACCATTCAGATTTCTACCGTTTTGTATGCAATAATGTATGAATGGTAATCACTATTTTTACAACTTCACCAATTTTACAGCCATAAAATTATGCGTATGACTTTCTTCGAAAAACGTACCTTATTGATTGCAGCCTTATCCGGCATTTCAATGATCGGTTTCTCCCAAAAAGACGATGTGCCAAAAGGTTGGCATATGCTTGACAAAACCAAGGACGGATACCAGGGTATCAGTATTAGTCAGGCTTACGACTTTGTAAAGACAAAAAAACTAAAGAGTAACACGGTAATCGTGGCAGTGATTGATTCCGGGGTGGATACCCTTCATGAAGACCTGAAATCCATTCTCTGGAAAAATACAAAGGAAATACCCGGCAATGGTATTGATGATGATAAAAACGGCTACGTAGATGATATCTACGGCTGGAATTTTCTAGGGGGCCGTGATGGCCGCAATGTGGAACAGGATTCCTATGAAGCCGCCAGGGTTTACCACAAATTCAAAGAAAAATGGGAGGCAAAAGGAAATGTGAACCTCTCCTCCCTGTCTCCGGATGAAGCCTTCGAATATCAGTCCTGGGTCAGGGCCAAACAGGAAATTGTCGGGGAAGTGAATCCTGAGGAAGTACGTCAGCTCCGTCGGATGTCAAAAACAATGAAAGCCGGTGACTCCATCATTCGTAATGATATCAAGAAAGAAGAGTATTCCTGCAAAGATCTCGCATCTTATACCTCAGCAGTGATGTCAGCCCAGCAAACCAGGGATATCCTCGTTCGTATCTGTAAGGCAAATGACAATGAAGAAATTACCAATCAGCAGATCCTGGATCAGCTGGAAGGCGATCTGAATAAAATGGAGGCTTCAGAAATTGCTCCCAAGAAATACAGGGATGATATCGTTAAGGATAACTATGACGATTTCAATGATAAATTCTATGGCAATAATAATGTGATGGTGAGCAATAAATCTGCTTTACATGGTACCCACGTTTCCGGTATCATCGGAGCGATCAGAGAAAATGGAAAAGGGATGGATGGCGTTGCCGATAATGTTCGTATCATGACTTTACGTGCGGTACCTGATGGTGATGAGCACGATAAGGATATTGCACTGGCTATTCGCTATGCCGTGGATAATGGCGCCAGGGTAATCAATATGAGTTTTGGAAAAAGTTTCTCACCGGAAAAAAAATGGGTGGATGAAGCTGTAAAATATGCAGAAAGCAAGGGTGTATTACTGGTACATGCTGCCGGTAATGATGCCAAAAATCTGGATACAACCTACAATTATCCTACTCCGCAGTTACTGGATGGTACCAGACCGAATAACTGGATTACTGTTGGGGCCAGTGGTGATCCTAAATCAGGTGGTTTAACTGCCGGCTTCTCCAACTATGGTAAAAAAGAAGTGGATGTTTTTGCTCCCGGTGTAAAAATCTATTCTACCGTTCCTGGTGGTAATACATACCAGAACCTCCAGGGAACCAGTATGGCATCACCGGTAGTGGCAGGTTTAGCTGCTTTTATTATGTCCTACTACCCTACCCTGAGTGCCACACAGGTAAAAACAATCATTGAAAAATCATCAAAAGACCCGGGTACAGAAGTAAAGAACCCCGGTAACGATGAGATGGTAAAATTATCTGAACTCAGCCGTTCCGGTGGCATAATCAATGCCTATGAGGCAATGAAACTGGCTGCTGTAACAAAAGGAGAATTAAAACCAGCTGTTGTAAAACCCGCAACCACCGTTAAACCCGGCCGGAAAGGATAAACAACAACTGATAAATTAGCAACAAAACCCTGCCTTCGCAGGGTTTTTTATTTCTGGCATTTTCCCGTAAATCTTGCCTATTTTGCACTGAACTTTTTATACTATTTTATATGCGTCCTGTTCAAGTTGTATCAACCCTGTCATTTCTGATTTTACTGAACTCCTGTGGCGAATCAGCTGACAAGGATAATAAAGTAGTGATGGACACCACGATTCATTCTCCGGTTAATACGGCAATTGCAGATACCGGCGGAAATAATATCAATATCCAACCAGTTACAAGTAATCCGGCCAGTCCTGTTGTGAGTTCACCAGTACCCGGCGGCGGCGCATTGAATCCTGCACATGGCCAACCCGGACATCGTTGTGATATTGCAGTCGGGGCGCCACTCAATAGTAAACCAGCTACTACTGCTCCATCCTCAACACCTATACAACTCAATACCAATAATAATCCTGCCTCACCAGCCGTATCACCTGTAACTGTTACCAAAAGCAGTACACCGGTTACTAATACTGCCACCGGAATGAACCCGGCACATGGCCAACCCGGTCACCGTTGTGATATCGCTGTTGGGGCGCCTTTAAACAGCCC
>DAORJS010000205.1:0-5137 GCA_035439185.1 Chitinophagaceae bacterium | reverse complement strand
GGCTATCTTTTATCCTTCTGTACAATCCATATTCCAACCCCCTGAGCTCGGCCAATCCCCTTAAGCGGCCAATCGCACTATATCCTGGGTTTGTTTTTTTGTTGAGGTCATCCAGCATCTGGTGTCCATGATCCGGACGCATGGGGATGGATATTTTTCTTTCCTGCATGATCCCGAGGATTTCTCTGATAACGGCATACATGTCTACATCCCCTTCCAGGTGATTATCTTCAAAAAAATCACCCCATTCATTCCGTTTGGTACTTCGCAGATGAATAAAATTAATCCGGTCGCCAAATTGTTTTACTATGGCCGGAAGATCATTGTCGGCCCTCACCCCAAAAGACCCCGTGCAAAAACAAAGTCCGTTATTCAATGAGGGTACCGCATCAATCAGCTCCTGAATATCCTGAGCGGTACTCACTACCCGGGGAAGTCCCAGAATCGGGTAGGGCGGATCATCGGGATGAATCACTATTTTAACTCCGCATTCATCAGCAACCGGAATGATCTCTTGCAGAAAATATATCAGGTTTTTCCGCAGCTGGTTGGCATCAATTCCTTTATAAGCATCCAATGCCTGTTGAAATTTTGCCAGCGTAAAACTTTCTTCACTGCCCGGTAAGCCGGCAATGATATTCTGTTGCAGTTGTTGTTTTTCAGCTGATTCCATATTCTCCCATCTTTCTCTCGCCCTTATCAGTTCGCCGGCACTGTACTCATTTGCTGCATTTTTTCTTTGCAACAGATATACATCAAAGGCAATAAAGGCCGCTTTTTCAAATCGCAGGGCTTTGCTGCCATCAGCTACAGTATAGGCCAGGTCTGTCCGCGTCCAGTCAAGCACCGGCATAAAATTATAGGTAACAATATGAATGCCACAGGCTGCGAGATTCCGGATGGATTGCTGATAATTTTTAATGTACCCTTCAAATCCAGCTGACTGTGTTTTAATGGCTTCATGTACCGGCACACTTTCCACCACGCTCCAGACCATGCCGGCGGCTTCCACTTCATTTTTTCTTTTCATGATCTCTTCCGTCGTCCAAACAACGCCGTTGGGTAAATGATGCAGGGCAGTAACAACTCCGGTGCATCCGGCTTGCCGGATATCAGATAGCCGGACCGGATCATTCGGGCCAAACCAGCGCATGGTTTGCTGCATCAGATAGTTTGTATTCATTACCTTGTAATTTTTGTTCTGGGTTTTTGGGGAAAGGCAGCCAGGCCGGTTAGATTGAATAATTCCAGTTTATTCACATTATTACTTTCCACTACATAATTGAAGTAGGGGGCTTTCAAAGGTCCCCAGCGTACATGACTGTTGCGGATCCTGATATAGTCAGCATTTTCAAAATAAAATCCGGAAGTGCTTCCTTTTACAAATCCTTCCACATTGGCCGGACGGCGATCATAAATCCCTCCGGGAACAGTTGTGGTTTTATTGATCAGCAGATCAATATTGTCAAATACGATATTGTCAATTTTGTCGGGAGATTCGGCACTTACATACACTCCATTTTCACTGTTGCAACTGATATTGTTGAAGTAAATGTTCTTAACCTGTCCAACCCGGCCTTCTGTAGCTCCTTTCGGAAATCGCCAGTTAGCATCTTTATGGTTAATCTTTGCCCTCCGGTAAGCAGTGATATAAATAGGTTCTGCCTTTCCCCACCATACATCACTGAACAAATGCCCTTCAATGATCATGTTCGAGAAAATGACATCAGAGACCACCCCTTCATCCCGGTTTTGAATACCCACACCACGATTACTGTTTTTGATTATACAATTATTGAACAGCACCTGGCGGATGGTATCCATATTTTCGGAACCGATCTTGATGGCACAACTCCTGGATGTCATGGTGCAATTACTTACCGTGATATTTTCACAGTTGCCAAATTCTTCATATTCTCTGCGGTTCTTCAGACAGATGCAATCATCACCACTTTCAATATAACAATCACTGATTCGTACATTCCGGCTATGGTCGAGGTCAATGCCGTCACTGTTGCGAACTTTCAGGCTATTGAGTAAAGTGAGACCGGAGATCACCACATCATCACAGCCAATCAGGTGTATGGTCCAATAAGCGGAGTTGCCAATCTTCAGATCCTGTATCCGGATATTTTTCCCGCCGATGATGGTGATCACATGCGGACGGGGATCCAGCATATTAAAAGGCTTCAGTACATAGGAATCTTCCAGTTCTGCTCCCATAAAGGATATGCCATTACCATTGATCTCACCCTGACCGCTGAGCATCAGGTTTTCCAGATTTTCGCCTCCGATCCAGATGGTTCCTTCACCAGGATTCTCCCGAAAAGCGCTTTTAGTATATACTTTTTCATCAGGATTGGCAATCAATACAGCGCCGGCCTCCAGGTGCAGGTTGATATTTGATTTTAATTGTATGTGACCTGCCATGAATGTATGATGGGCAGGAAAAAGGACCTTACCACCACCAGCATCTGCACAGTTATTGATCGCCTGTTGAATTGCAGCTGCATCATCCGTTTTGCCATCACCCAGCGCACCATAATCTTTTACATTATATATTTTTTGTGCTTCAGCTTCTAAGAAGGTCAGGCCAAAAATTAAAATCAGTATCTGTTTCATATTATTCATTGGATAATCCTTTTGACCTGGCGGCAGGATGGCTTCCCCAGTTGCCCGGCTGATCGCTTAACCAGTATTCCAGTCTGCCGCCCTGTATAATCATGTTATAGGTTATAAAGTTATTGGTGAATTTTTTTCCGTTCCATCTCATCTCCCTGATGTAAATATCCTTAGCTGCGGATCGGTGCACAATGATGCTGAAAATTTTTCCGCCATCTAAACGAAGTTGCACCTGATCAAATAAAGGGGTCGTTAACTGGTACTCGCCGGATACCGGATTTACAGGATAAAACCCCATTGCTGCAAATACATACCAGGCACTCATTTGCCCGGCATCATCATTGCCACTGAGTCCGCCGGGTCCATCACTGTATTCCTCCAGCAGAATTTGTCTGACCATTTCCTGCGATTTATAAGGCGAGGCCGTATAGTTATATAAAAAGGGAATCTGGTGACCAGGTTCATTACCATGCCAGTATTCATTTTTCTGAAACAAACTGTCCAGTGCATTTTCAAATGCTTTATCACCACCCATTAAATCCGCCAGACCCGGTATATCCTGGGGTACATAAAAACTATACTGTCGAGGCGTGCCTTCGGTAATATAAAATTCCCGGATATCAGGATGGAAAGATTGTTCCCATTTTCCATCGGCATGTTTTCCGCGGACCATGCCATCTGTTTTACTGAAGACATTCCGGTAATTCAAAGCGCGGCTACGTAATAGTTGCTGGTCTTTTTTCCTGCCCAGCGTTCTGGCCATGGTAAACAATGCATAATCGTCATATGCATATTCCATGGTGCGGCTTACCTGTTCTTTTTTATGGAAGGCGTCGGGGACACTGTCTTCGACCGGGATATAGCCAAATTGCAAATAAGAAGCTAAGGCTCTTCTGCCCATGCCGTTTTTGTAAGTAGCAAAATCAGCTGCTGTTTCAAAAGCGTTTTTCCGCATCAGCTGATAAGCACTCTGTACATTATAATTGCGGAGACCTTTATTATATGCAGCTGCGATATAAGCAGCTACATGATCGCCAATCATGGCAGCGGTGTAATTGTTCCAGCAGGGAAAAATGGGTAGCCAGCCGCCTTGTTCGCCTTTTGCGATCAATGAGCGGATAAAGGCATTGCTGAGGGCGGGGTTCAGGATTTCAAACAGGGGGAGCTGGGCCCGGTAGGTATCCCACATCGAAAAATCATCATAGTAATTGCCATTACTGCTTTTTTGCAATTGATATTTACCGGCAAACTGAGGATACTTTCCATCAAAATCATTGAATAAGCGGGGATGTTGCATGCAATGATAGAGTGCCGTGTAGAAGACTTTTTTCTGTTGTTCATTTTGGGTTTCGATCCGGACCTGACCAAGCGCCTTTTCCCATACTGCCCGGGCTTTGGTTTTCAGTTGTTCAAAACTTTGTTGTCCGATTTCTTTAGTCAGGTTTGTTTCGGCTCCCTGCCAGCTGCAAAAGGAAGTCCCGGCCCTGATTTCAAGTATTTCATCTTTTTGAAGATAAAAACCGGCATATACTCCTGCTCCTTTCTGGTTGGCAATGCTATCATTTTTAAAAATACCCTCTTCACTGAAACTACCAGTAACGCGAAAAGGTTTACTCGTATTCAGAAAGAACCAGCCATTGAATCCGCCCGACTCTCCCCAGCCCTGATAAATCCGGTGAACGGGATTATAGCCGCTGATAGAAGAAGTGACAAGATCTGATTTTACAACACCCATGGCTTCATCGCTGTTAGGTTGTACCAGTAAATAAAGACTGTCTGTTTGAAGTACCTGAATGCGTATGACTGCAGCGCGAAGGGTAGGGGTGACAGAAATGATGAACTGACCGGTCTTCAGTTCATAGTAATATGGAGTAGTGGTTTCCTGTTGATGGGAAAAGGGAACTGCGTATTGCTTTACACTGGTTGTTAAGCTGCCTACAACAGGCATGATGGTGAAACTGCCATAGTCCTGTGTACAGGAGCCACTGATCCAGTGAGTGCCACGGATACCGCTGAACAGACTATCGCGGTAAAAATAAGGTGGCTGACATTTTATTTCCGTGGTACGGGTTTGTGGCGTCCATTGCGTCATGGCAAAGGGCAGTGTTACTGCAGGGATGGTGTTGGCATTTTTTTCCGTACTTCCTGCTTCACTGTGTTTCAGTGCACTGATGGTGGTGGAAGGAGCCGTGCCCGACCAGGGTTGAACATATTGAACCAGCGATTGGGTATAGCTGTTCAATTGGATCAGCAAACAGAACAGGAATAATATATGTTTTTTTTCTATCCGCATTTGAGAAAGGGTTTCTGAGAACTGCCTTTAATTCCTTATTAAAACGATCATTCCCATTACAGTTCACCGGATCAACCGGAGTAATTTGATATGAACAAATGGATCTGTGACGGAAAATGAAATTATTGACCAGTATTGCCTTTTATTCCAGAATCGCAATAAATCCGCCATTGGGCTTTATTTTCACTCCCATTCTTGCACTGGTAAATAAAGGCAACTCCC
>DAORJS010000204.1:0-5148 GCA_035439185.1 Chitinophagaceae bacterium | reverse complement strand
TCAGCACCCCGTTTTTCCAGTACCTGGCAACATAAAAACCAGTAGCAGATTTTTCCCCCCCCACCACATACACATCAGTACCCTGGACAAAAATATCTTCAGCAGTTGCGTCACTTCCGGTGGCTGTAGTACTGGTGAGGGGTACCACAGTACCGTTCTTCCAATAACAGGCATAGGCTATATTCGACGCAGGTACAATTGAGAAACCGCTCATATACACGGTAGTACCTGCCGGTTCAGGCGTTTCTCCTGATTTCTTTTTACAGGAAATAAGTACTACACAAAAAAGAATGGGAAGGATCTTCATTTTCATAGTGAGGGTTTTATTTTGATTGAATGGCAGCAGCACATTTATCAATATTCATGGCACCATAGTTAAATGTATGCCTGCTGCCGTCCTTTAAAATGACTATACACTTTTTCGCCAGGAAACTTTTCTCCACTTCCACGGCCTGGATATCTGCTTTATTAATTTCGAGAAAGCCTTCGCTGCCCCATTTGATAAAAGCAAATTCTTCCAGAATTCCCCTGGCACTGTAATCAAACTTTGCATCGTATAAAAGACGCTGGTTGGTTACGAGTAATTTTCCATTGAACTTGCCGCCTTTGGGAGGCTGGTACAAAATAGTCCAGGTATCAATTTTCTGTTCACCGGGTAAAAGGGTAATATTCATATTGTTTGTTTGATGCTATAAAGAAAATCAGTATCTGCAAAGAGAACCAGCACCAAACAGGCAACGGCGGGCTGGTTCCGGTAAACGGTTGTCAGAGTTTTAGCCAGTAATCTTCAAAAGGAATGACAAAACTTCCGCTGATCTCATGGTCACGGTTAAATTCACCCGCTGAAGACTCGTATTTATTTTTAAGCACACGGGTCTGGATTCGCCCCTTGATCAAAAAATTCCTTTCACCCATTCTCTGTATCCCATATATATAAAGGGATCCATCCTGCCTGGGGGCTGTTTGGTTAAATCCATTATCCAGATTATTCCAGGATGATACAATGCCAAGATTCTTGTAAAAAGTAACAGTAGGCTGACTGCTTACTGTATCAGTTCCTGGCTGGATGATATTGGCACCTTTCCAGCCATTACCCCGAAAGCCGGGGAGTTTGTCCAGGCTATCGATCACAATAGACAGTCTCCCCGTCTCATCCGCCCCCGCATCGATATGTATAGTGGCATCTGATGACGAATAATAAACCCTGATCTCTGCGGAATCGATCTTGTAAACAGTATCATCAACTTTAAAATTGAATTGCGGTTGATCAGACAAGGTATCCTTATCGGATTCCTTGTTCTCAATAACCCGCGGATCAGGGTTCGGCTGAGACGACTTGCTATCGCTGCCCCCGCAACTGGTAAATACCACTAACGCGATGACAATACTGATCCCGGTGCTGCATATTCGTTTTTTCATTTTTACTGATTTATCAATTGTTGTTACGCAAGTAAGCATAACCGAAACAATGCTCCTGGCAGGAAACAGGCAACGGTTATTTTGGGGAATGAACCGGGGATCGGTCCCGGACCTTGACGCTGAAGTGCCATGAATTTCAGGAAGGGAACGGCAGGTACCGCATGTATCCGGCGGGAGCCAGGCAGTATTCGGCGAAGAATTAAAATCAAATGAAAAACCAGCCCCTTTTTATTAGCTTTAGCCAACTATCCACAACAGATGAAAAGGTTTATCATCATCACATTTATTGTATTACTGACAGGCACTACTCTTAAAGCACAGGAGGTCTTAAAACTTGACTCACTGAAGAATGTACTTGCCACCGAGCAAACGGATACTGCCACATTGAAAAAATACCTGGTACTGGCAGTCAGCAAGCTGCAAACCAATAATGCCGCTGCAAAATTCCTGATCCTGGACTGGTTCATTGAAAAGTCAAAAGAAAATAAGTACCGGCAGTATGAAGCCAATGGTTATTACTGGAAGGCCGTGACCTTTATGGTTACCGGTCAGTCTGATAAGTCGGTTGAATGGTATACCATTGCCATGAAACTGGCCCATGATATCAATTATCTCTACCTCGAAAACAATTGCAATATCGGGCTGGGGGCTTTTTATTTTAATAATGAACAATACGATAAAGCCCGGAGCTATTTCGAAAAAGTGATTGAGATCTCCCTGAAAAATAATTTCACGGCTGCGCTCACCAGTGCCTACCTGAATATGGCCAATGTTGTTTTTGGATCCACCAAACATTTGCCTGACCCCAAATATGATGAGGTCATCCATTATATGAAACTGAGCCTTGAAGTGGCTGAAAAAAGAAAGGATACTGTTTTTCTGATCAAAGCCAATACCGGTATCGGCAGCATGTATAATTTAAAGAAGGAGTATGCCCTGTCCGAAAATTATATGAAAGAGGCCGGCGTATATCTGGCTTTGCCCAAATGGGAATACCTGGGATCCAACTTTTACGGAAACCTGGGAGAGGTATATAAAGTACAGAACAAATACAAAGAAGCCATCGAAAATTTCAGGAAAGGGCTGCTCATACTTAAAAAATATCCCGACCCAGATCTCGAGTACAAATATTATGGTTCATTGGCCGAGTTAAGCGAGGCAACCGGAGATTATGCCAGTGCTTATCAATACCAGACCAGGTATTCAGCCCTCCGGGATTCATTACTGAACAGCGAAAAATTCAAAGCTGCTGCAGAACTGGATGTCAAATACCAGCAGGCGGTAAAGGACAAAGAGATCAGCCGCCTGCAGGCAGCGCAAAAAATAAGACAACTTGAATCGGAGAAACAAAAAGCCATCATTGCCGGTAACCTGATGGAAGCAAAACGGAAAGAGGATGAAATAATTCTGTTGTCAAGAGAAAAAGAAGTACAGGACCTGCAATTACAGCAACAAAAGGAGATGCTGGCCAGGAACTTATTGCAGGCAAGGGCCGATTCTCAACAAATTCAGTTAGGCCTTCAGCAAACATTGTTGAAGGAAAAACAAATCAGTAACCAGCAAAGAACCCGTAATTATCTGATCGGCGGACTCGCATTACTGGGCCTGCTTTCATTTATTTTATACCGGAACATCAATGCTAGAAAAAAAGCCTATACACAACTCGAATATAAAAGTCAGCAGATAAAGGAACAGGCCCTTCAACTCAGCCGGCAGGCAAAATTGATTGCGCAATTCCAGAGCCAGATGAATCCCCATTTTGTTTACAATGCCCTGCATAATATTCAGGGATTGGTACTGAATTCAGAAATCCAGAAAGCGAATACACAAATACAATCTCTGGCCCAACTGATGCGAAAGACTTTTTCCAATGCTGAAAAAGATGATATCCCGCTGGAGGAAGAGATCAACTACCTGCAGAAATATATTGAGTTTGAAAGAACCGCATTTGACCGTCCGCTTGAATTCCAGGTAAAAGTGGATAAAGATGCCGAACAGGCCCTGATCCCTCCGATGATGATACAACCCTTTGTGGAGAATGCCATCAAGCATGCTGAATTAAAAAAAGTGGAGAACCCCTATATAAAAGTACTGATCCAATTGGAAAACGATCTGCTTAGTATCAGTGTACGTGATAATGGCTTGGGTATTAAGACTGCTGAGTCGGGTTTGGAAAAACTGTCTCATTCCATGTCAGTGATCAAATCACGTCTGGATCTGATCTTTCAGGGCAAGGCAGATGTTTCCAATAAACCGGTATTTGCGGTAAAAACCGTCCCCGAGATTGAAAGCGGCACCCTTGTGAAATTCTACCTGCCCTTGAACTATAATTATTGAATAGTATGATAAGCGCCATTATTGTTGATGATGAAAAACTGAGCCGGAATACATTAAAAAAATTACTGGAACTCTATTGCCCGGCTGTAAATGTGGTGGGAGAATGTGAAAGTGCAGAGCAGGCCACTATTCAACTGGAAAAATTAAAACCTGAACTGGTTTTCCTGGATGTGGCCATGCCGGGTAAAAACGGAATCGATTTTCTGAAAGGTTATGGGGAAATCAACTTTGAAGTGATCTTTGTTACCGCTCATGATAAATATATCCTCCAGGCTATTCGGTTTGCTGCAGTAGACTACCTGCAAAAACCAGTCAATGAGCAGCAACTGATAAATGCGGTTGCCAATGCGGCCAAAAGAATCATGCTGAAAACCACCAGCCAGCAGGTGCAGTCCTTTTTGCACAATATGCAGACCAGAAACAATCCGCAGGACCTGCAACTTTGTATTCCAACAGTCAAAGGATTTCAGGTTGTTACTCTGTCAGATATTATTTATTGCGAGGCGGAGAATACCTATACCAATATTTTTTTCAAAGATGGGAAGAAAGTACTGGCCAGTCGTCCTTTAATGGATTATGAACTGATGCTGCAGGACTCCCAGTTTTTCCGCATTCACAAATCAACCCTTGTGAATCTGAAACATATCCGGGAATATCAAAAGGGTGAAGGCGGTTTTGTGGTCATGAGTAATGGCAGGGAGCTGGAAGTAAGCCGGAGAAAAAAAGAAATGTTTATTGCGAGGATGAAGGAGACGTTTAAATATTAAAGAAGATAAACACAAATAGAGAGGCTGCCATCTACAGTTTTTAAAGATTCATTCCACTATCAATAAAATATAGGAGAATAACAGGTTTACCAATTTATTTCTGATGAGGTATTAACCACCCTTTTACTAGCTTCTCTATATAGACTCGGCTCTTTTTTCTTTTTATTTCATTTTCTCTTCTTATTGCTTCTGACCTGCTTTCAAAAACTTCAAAATAAACCAACCTCAACGGGCGCTTGGAAAAAGTATATTTACTAAACCCGTCAAAGTGCTTCGACATTCGCGCATCTAAATCATCACACTGACCAATGTAATAAGAAAAATCCTTTCGGGACTGTAGGATGTAAACGTAAAATTTACCAGACTTCATACACAATGTAAAAGCCTAAATAGCACAATAAAAAATAATCGCACAGTTGAACGATTTTTATACAGGATACAGAATCCCCCATCATTGGAGAGCCCTCGATACTGTTTCCCGTATACACACTTTCTCCCGGCAAAAAGCCGGGACCTCTTCAACCACTCGGGCAGGGGCAAAAAAAATGATCGCATTAATTGCGATCATTTGCGGAGACCGAGGGATTCGAACCCTCGATACGGTTTCCCGTATACACACTTTCCA
>DAORJS010000203.1:0-5155 GCA_035439185.1 Chitinophagaceae bacterium | reverse complement strand
ATCCTGACAAAAAACTACCGGAGTGGAACCGGGAAAATAATACCTGGAAGAAGAAAGCATTTTAAGAAAGGATTCTGTTGAATGTCATATTTCGACAAGCTCAATATGACATTCAACATCAGTCAAAACTGTCACATTGAGTTTATCGAAATGTGGCAGTTTTTTATTTTACAACTTCCCACCAGTTCGATTCAATGAAGTTGCCGCATCAGTTCTTCCAATTGCATTTCCTCCAAAACCTCCCTTCCTTTTGGCGCCGACCATTTGACCAACCGGATAGCGCCATCAGCAATTTCGATACCTGTTATATCTCCATCTGAATAACAGCAACATCCCGTATTGAAATAAGTGGGGCGCATCTGCATGTATTGAACCGCAACGGATGTAAAATCTTTTTCATAGCGGGCAATCCCTGCTTTTGCCGCCTCTATGGCTTTTTCGTCTTTAGCCTGTAAGGCCAGCTCCATATTCTTATACAATCTTTCCAGATGAGTCAGTGAAGCAAAAACCGGCTGGTGTGTATGCCCGGTGATCAGGATACTATTAGTGCGATCGGCTGACCATTCATACATGAAATGGTTGTGCAGGGTTTTCTTTTCAGCATTGTAAGCAGGAGTATTGGGATTGATCCGCAAATAAGCCTGCAGTGGCGCCCAGATTCTGGCTACAAAAAACTTACTGAACCAGTTGCCATCACTGCTGGCATCACCCTGATGACCATGGGTCAGGAAAATCGTGAGGGGAAAGCCGGAATGATCGATTGAAGTTTTTAAAACCAGTCCTTCATACACTTTTACTTTTTCACCATAAATAGTTTTTAAGTGCCAACCCGCCAGCGGATCATTATCCCAGAATAAATCATGATTCCCAAAGATTTTAATATACCGGTTGTGATCCAGGAATTTTTTTTCTGCTTCAAAACATTGTTGATTGGGCTTTTTGATTTGCCAGAGGTAGTTTTCCCATAATTCTTCACTGTCACCCAGATTGATATAATAGTAATCAGCAGCATAATAATAACTGAGAGCTGCCAGGTAATTGGGTTCCGCTGCGGTAAAATCATCTGCTCCGTTCCGCCTTCCTTTATGATGATCGGAAAAGATGATGAATTTTCCCTCAGTGGCGGCAAAAGGAATCACCAGTCCTTTTTTACCAGGTTCCTTTTCAACTGACTCCTGTAAAAGGGAGAGCGCTTTGAAAATCCGGTTTCGTTCAGGTTTGGAAGAAAATTTTGCTGCTGCCCATAAAATGGGTTTTAACAATAATATGCGCAACAGTCTTCGCATGATTGGTGTAAACCGCCGTTTATAATTTCACTGCAATCATGCTGATCTCTACGTTTACAAATTTGGGGAGTGCGGATACCTGTACGGTTTCCCTCGCAGGGAAAGCGGGCTGGCGATCGGACTGCCTGTTTTCAAAATATTTCCCATATACTTCATTCACTGCACCAAACTGGTGCATATCCGTAATAAAAATGGTGGTTTTTACCACATCGCTGAAATCCATACCCGCTTCCTGCAAAATATTCTTCAGATTATGCATCACCTGGTGAGTTTCCTCCTGAATATCTTTATTCCGGAGCTCTCCGCTAAGGGGATCCAGACAAATCTGACCTGAAATATAAAGGGTATTGCCGGCAAAAATAGCCTGGTTATAGGGGCCGATGGGGGCCGGTGCATTGTTGGTTTTAATGATGGTCTTACTCATGTTTTCTTTCTGGTTATGCAACGAATTTAGTGGATTCCGGCAAGTATTGAAGGAAAAGAAAGCGGCAGGTGGATCCGTCTTTTCTATTGAATATTGCATTTTCTTTGTAAAAAAAAGGGATGCGGATTGCGGTGATCGCGAATGAAGATTTAAGAACGGAATTTCTGGCCCGGGGGCTTCAGGAAGGGCTTGATATTGAATGGATGAGTGTACCGGATGTCACTGGTTCCTTTGATGCCTGTATTGATCTTTTATTTGATCCTACACCTAAACACATCTCTGGCCTTTCCCAAATGACGACTGATTTGTACCTGCTGAATGATGTCTGTAAAAATGAGATCAGTCTGCCAGGGTCTATTGTCAGATTCAATGGCTGGAAAACATTTTTAAGCCGTGCGGTCATGGAATTGGCAGTTACAGATACCGATACAACCGCCCGGGTTGAAAAATTGCTTAGCTGTTTTAACCGCAAAGCTGAATGGGTTCCTGATCAGCCGGGATTTGTAACAGCAAGGGTGGTCAGTATGATTATCAATGAAGCCTACCTGGCATTGGAAGCGGGGGTGAGTACAAAAGAAGATATAGATATTGCCATGCAATCAGGAACCGGTTATCCCTTTGGTCCCTTTGCATGGAGCCAATTGATCGGGACCGATCAGATTGAAAAATTATTATTGAAATTGGCAGAAACAGCTGACCGTTATCAACCATCCCGGTTATTGCAGCAGGAGGCTGCCGGCAAATGAGCCTGATTCTGAACATAGATACAGCATTGGAAACAGCCAGTATCAGTCTTGCCCTGGATGGCAGGATCATTGAGCAGGCTTACAATGATCAACAGAAAGATCATGCGGCCTGGTTACATCCTGCTGTGAAAGAACTGTTTCAAAAAACAGATATCCTCTTACAGCAACTGGAAGCTGTGGCTGTTAGTAATGGCCCGGGATCCTATACCGGATTAAGGGTTGGATTATCAGCTGCCAAAGGGTATTGCTTTGCACTGGACATTCCTCTGATAACTGTAGGTACACTTGAAATACTGGCAGATTCAGTTAAGGAAAAAGCCACGGATCTTATTTGTCCGATGATTGATGCAAGAAGAATGGAAGTATTTACTGCTATTTATGACAATAACATGACAGAGATAATGACGCCGCAGGCAATGATCCTTGATACAGACTCATTTTCACAGTTATTTGACTCACACTCAATCCTTTTTTGTGGCAATGGAAGCAAAAAACTGAAAAACATCATTCAAAACGCTAATGCCGTTTTTACCGCAGATAGTTCTTCCACCTTCTCTTTAGCCCGTTTATCCCAAAAACAATTGTTGGAAAATAAGATTGCAGACCTTGCTTATTGTGAACCTTTATATATAAAGGAATTTTATAGTCCGGTGCGAAAGGATTGACATATTATTCCGTCTTAACAATAGTTAAAAGCTTAGAGACAGGGCGGAATAATCTCTTTTTTTTGATAAACTGAACCAGCAATGACCACATACTCCCTTACTTTCAATACAGGCAGCGACCAGCCTGGGTCACTTACTATTAATCTGCTCAATATTAAAAAAGCAGCATTGGTCTTACGTGCTATTAATCACAAGCTTCGTCAGCAAATGCTCAAGCAAATTGATGAGCAGGGAAGAATCACGGTAACAGAGTTATATGTCAAACTCCGCCTGGAGCAATCAGTTGCATCCCAGCACCTGGCCATATTACGTAAAGCAGGATTTGTAAAAACAGAAAGGGATGGAAAATTCATCTATTATTCTGTTAATACAGACCGTTTACAGGAAGTCAATGAACTGGTAGGTAATCTTTTAGACTAGTTCTTTTTTCTCAATTTATTACCGATTCCGGAAATTCTCTGTTTCCTCCCCATTAAATAAAGCGGTATTTTTACGGCTTAATTATTTGCGCATGTTTATTCAGCAATTGTATACAGGTTGCCTGAGCGAGGCAGCTTATTATATTGAAAGTGATGGGGAAGCTGCCATTATTGATCCGCTTCGGGATATCGACCCTTATCTTCAGCTGGCCAGGGACCGGAAAGCCAGGATCAAGTATATTTTTGAAACCCATTTCCACGCCGATTTTGTGAGCGGGCATTTAGACCTGAGTCAGGCAACAGGTGCACCGATTGTGTATGGCCCTGGTACAGTTACCAGATTTCCAGTGCATGTAGCCAAAGACGGAGAAGAATTTTCCATTGGTCAATTACGGATTAAAGTCCTGCACACCCCCGGCCATACTCTTGAATCTTCCTGTTATTTGTTAAAGGATCCATCCGGAAATAATCATTGTGTATTTACCGGTGACACTTTATTTGTGGGGGACGTAGGTCGTCCGGATCTTGCGCAGAAAGGAGAAGAGCTGAGTATGCAGGAGCTGGCGGGATTGATGTATGACAGTATTCAGCGACAGTTATTACACCTGGGAGATGATGTGATCATATATCCGGCACATGGAGCCGGAAGCAGTTGCGGAAAAAATCTGGGAAAGGAAACCTATAGCACGATCGGAGAACAGAAAAAACATAATTATGCGCTGCAGGCAGCATCAAAAGCAGCATTCATCAAAGTAGTCACTGATGGAATCCCGGCACCTCCTCAGTATTTTCCTGTCAATGCCCGGATTAATAAAGAGGGGTACGACCAGTTGGAGCAGGTGCTTTCCAAAGGATTAAAGGCATTGTCATTGGATGCGTTTAAAAAAGAAAAAGAAACCAATTGTATTATTCTGGATACCCGGCATGCCGATCAGTTTACACAGGGATTTGTTCCTGGCTCTATTTTCATCGGACTGGAAGGTCGTTTTGCCGAGTGGGCAGGAAGTTTATTATCATTCTCAGTGCCGATTATATTAGTCACCGAGACCGGAAAAGAGAAAGAGACCATCATCCGTTTAGCACGGGTAGGTCTTGACAAAATCAATGGTTATCTGGAAGGAGGCTTTGAGCAATGGCAGCAAAGCGGGGAACCGATTGATATGATCATTGATGTGGAAGCAGATGAACTGATGATGGATATTCCCCATGATCCCAATCTGGTGGTTTTGGATGTAAGGAGGGAAACAGAATTTGCGGACGGGCATTTAAAAGATGCCGTCAATCTTCCTTTGACGGAGATGACGGATCCCGGCACCATGGCCACGATTGAAGAAACCCAGAATCTTTATGTGCATTGTGCCGGCGGATACAGGAGTGTGATTGCAGCTTCGATGCTGAAGCGGCAGGGCATCCATAACCTGCGCAATGTAGTGGGTGGTTGGGGAAAAATCAAGGAACAGGAGCGGGCCGAGATTGTAAAAGAAACGAATGTGCTGAATTGATCAGCTGCCAGGAGAAATAAATATGCCACGAAGACACAAAGAATTGAATTTCCATGTTTCTTCCCTTTGTGCCTTCGTGTCTTAGTGGCAAAAGAATATTTAAAAGCCCGTTT
>DAORJS010000202.1:0-5166 GCA_035439185.1 Chitinophagaceae bacterium | reverse complement strand
CCCCTTTAGGGGACGGGGGTGGGGATGGGGGTGGGTGTTAACCAATTCCTCATAATCTGCTCCCCCACCGGTGTCAACACACTTTCCGGGTGAAACTGTACGCCCTGTACATCATAGGTCTTATGCTGCAGCGCCATGATATATCCCTGCTCATCACGGGCCGTTATTTCCAGTTCATCCGGGAATGATTCTTCACTAACGATCCAGGAATGATAACGACCCACCATAAACTGATCAGTTAATCCTGCAAAAAGTGGACTGGATACCAGTTTGTTTTTTTCTCCGGTCATAATCTCCGTTGCCACGCCATGGTAAACGGTTGACAGGTTGGTAAGCTTTCCGCCAAAAGCTTCCCCGATGGC
This sequence comes from Chitinophagaceae bacterium, assembly GCA_035439185.1. Taxonomy (GTDB): domain Bacteria; phylum Bacteroidota; class Bacteroidia; order Chitinophagales; family Chitinophagaceae; genus JJ008. The sequence goes on along the minus strand of DAORJS010000202.1, from coordinate 4,804 downwards.
CTGATGCCCAAGACAAACCCCTAATATTGATTTGGTGGCCGCATATGCTTTGATCAATGGCAGCAGTAATCCTGCTTCCTCAGGAATACCCGGTCCGGGTGATAAAATTATTTTATCATAGCCTGCTACTTTTTCCAGCGGAAGCTGATCATTACGATATACATCCACCCTGGTATGCGTAATTTTTTCCACCAGGTGCACCAGGTTATAAGTAAACGAATCGTAATTATCAAAAACCAGTATTTTCATTCTTTTGCTTTATCAATTTTGTATTTCGAACTTCGAACTTTGTCCTTCGTACTTCGTATTTCACTTAATCTCTTCCGCCACTTCAATCGCTTTCTTCAAAGCCCCCAGTTTATTATTTACTTCCTGCAGTTCATTGTCGGGATTGCTCACTGCCACCACTCCGGCACCGGCCTGATAGGTCAGTGTATTATTTCTGCTTAAAAAAGTACGGATCATGATCGCATGATTACAACTGCCATTGAATCCGACAAAACCAATCGCCCCGCCATAATAGGAACGGGCAGTCGGTTCATAAATATTGATCAGTTCCATGGCCCTGATCTTCGGGGCCCCGCTGAGGGTTCCTGCGGGGAAGGTCCGGGCAAGCATTTCAAAGGGGTTGGCACCTGCCCTGATTTTTCCTTTCACTTCACTTACCAGGTGAATAACATGAGAGAAATACTGCACCTGTCTGAATTGTGCCACTTCCACTTTATCACAAAGCCGGCTCAGGTCATTACGCGCCAGGTCAACCAGCATCACATGCTCTGCATTTTCCTTGGCATCATTTAATAGTTTTTCAGTAGCAATACGATCAGCCTCATCATCACCCGTACGTTTAAATGTACCGGCAATGGGATGTACAATGGCTTTCCCGTCACGGATAATCAGTTGAGCTTCCGGCGAAGATCCCATCAAACGGTAATCCCCATAATCAAAAAAGAACAGGTATGGAGAAGGATTCACACTGCGGAGGGCCCTGTACACATTGAATTCATCTCCTGTAAAGCTTTGTTCAAAACGACGGCTGAGTACAATCTGAAAGACATCTCCCCGGTGGCAACTGGCAATTCCCTTTTTTACTATTTCAACATATTCTCCATCGCTCAGATTGGAGACCTCCTTCCCTCTCCGGGCGAAGGGATATACCGGCACATCTTTACCACGGATTAAGGACTCCACCGCAGACAGTTCAGATTCCAGTCCCCTGATCTGGTTCTCACAAATAAATAATTCGTCCTTGAAATGATTGATCGCAATGACATACTGGTACAACCGGTATCGCATCAGCGGAATGATGGCAGTTTGTTTCTTAACAGTAGAAGCTATATTCAGATTCTCAAAAAAAGATACAGCATCGTAAGTTGTATAACCATACAATCCCTGGGCAAACCCTTCTTCTTTTGTACCTCCCTCTTTAATATCAAATTGTTGCATGAAATTCCACAACAAGGCAGGAACTGCACCCGGACTACTTATATTTATTTTCTCCGGATTCCGGCCGGGTAATTTACTTTCAGCATAAGTAGTGTTGCTGATTTCCATTCCGCCGATAGCATTAATACAGATAAATGACCAGCTGTTTTCAGCTGAATGATGGTCCGTGCTTTCCAGCAGGATAGTATCCCTGAATTTATCCCGCAAGCGCAGATAGATTCCCACCGGTGTATAGACATCGGCGAGCATGCGTTTGCAAATGGTGTTTAGTTCTATTTTTTTCATACCCCTGTTTCACCCCTGTCCCCTGAAGGGGAACCTAGATTTGTAGCTCATCAAAACATTTTTAGTGCCTGATGATGCTGGTTAATTATTCTGGTATTCTACTTTATTTTTAAAATTCAACATAGCTTAATTTCTTCCAGCCCTCCCTTACTCCCCTTTAGGGGTTGGGGGTTTCTCCCCTTTAGGGGATGGGGGCGGGGGTAAAAAAAAGCCCCGAACACTGTCGGGGCCTGAATATTGTTAAACAATGATAGCTATGACACTACAGACCCCTAAGAGTTGTATGCCACCACCATGTATTGTTATGCTTTCTCATGCTGCCACAAATATAAAAGCTAAATCGGGAATGCCAAATTCTTTTTAGATTTAACAGTCAAATTGCCCATATGCTGATCCAACATAAAAAGACAGGAACCAAGGGAATGTTTTTTGTAGAGCAGGATGGCAATATCCTGGCTGAAATGGTCTACACACAGCCTTCCGCTAATAAAATGATCATCGAACACACAGAAGTAAGTGATGAATTAAGGGGACAAAAAGTGGGGAACCAACTGGTTGCCGCTGCGGTTGACTATGCCCGGAAACAGGATATAAAAATCATCCCGCTTTGTCCCTTTGCCAACGCAGTGTTTAAGAAGACGCCTGAATATCGGGATGTTTTAAACAATTGACAGAATGATCCGGATAATATGCTACCTCTTTTCGTTTACTTTTTTATTCTCATGTAGTGAAAAACCTGAGAAATCCAGATATGACCCCGATTCTGGAACCGTCGGGTTACCCAAAAACGACAAAGGATTTATTAGATTGATGGATTCTGCGCAAAAGCACCTTCCCGAATTCATTCATTTTCTGACAGAAAATTTCAGCGACACTAATTACTATTATATATTAAAATCAGCTTATAAGGACGCTGAAAGCACAGAACACATGTGGTCATACCCAATTGGTATTACTGGTGATACCGTAACCTGTATTCTGATCGACAGTGCTTATACCTTAACGAATATAAAGAAGGGGGATACCACTCAAATTCTGAAAACCTCAATTGAAGACTGGGCAATCTTTGATACACATGGAAAAGTTTTAAAAGGCAATTTTTCCGAGAAATATTTAAAGGGTGAAGAGTAAATTGTAATTTGTCAAATAAAACAAGGCTTATAGTTTAGCAAATTCATTAATATAATGATTACTCACATGAAAAGATTAATTCAGAAACTCCTTCCCATTCAGTTTTTTTTATCGCTGTCATTATTGACACTTGCTCAGGACGATGTCACTTACAAAACTCCTCCAAAAGATATGCTGGATATGCTGATGGCCAAAGCAGCACCAGGGGTTAGTATTGATGACCGGGGTGAATGGATGCTGCTCACAGAAAGTAATAGCTATCCGTCTGTGGAAGAACTGGCCAGACCGGAACTGAAGATTGCCGGCTTGCGGATTAATCCGGCCAATTATGCTCCCAGCCGGCAGAATTTTATCAATAACCTCTACCTTAAAAATATCAGCAGCGGAAAAGAAATGAAGATCAGCGGACTTCCCAATCCGCTTGCCGCCAGTAATATCAGCTGGAGTCCGGATGATAAGAAAATTGCATTCACCCATACCACATCCACCCGGATTGATTTGTATGTGATTGATGTAACTACTCAGAAGGCAACAAAAATCAGCAAGACTGCATTGAACGTAATTACAGGGGGCGCCATCTGGTATGATAACAATACCCTTTTATACCGTACTGCTCTGAAACCGGCCACCACTGCACCGCCCAAACCTGCCATGCCCAAGGGACCGACCGTTCAGGAAAATTATGGCAAGGCCTCCCCCCGACCCACTTACCAGGATCTGATCAAATCACCTTATGATGAAGAATTGTTTGCTTTCTATGCCACCACCCAACTGGTTAAAAACAGTAATGGCGTTGAAACGAAGATTGGTCAGCCTGCTATCTATGGGAGCATCAGTGTATCCCCTGACAAAAAATATTTTCTGCTCAGGAAAGTAAAAAAACCATTCTCCTATACGGTACCGGCCAATGGCTTTCCTGCAGAAATGCTGATTACCGATATCAATGGCAAACTGGTAAAACAACTGGCGGATCTGCCTTCAAGCGAAACAGCACCTGGGGGTAACGATAATGTACAATTAGCTCCCCGCGCTTTCGACTGGAGGGATGATGAACCGGCTACCATTATCTGGTGTATGCCACTCGACAGCGGACTGATCAAAAAACAAGCTGAATACCGGGATGCTGTTTATGCCTTATCTGCTCCATTTACCGGTGACGCCATCCAGTTATTTAAAACCAAAATGCGTTACCGGGGCACTACCTGGGGTAATTCCAATCTGGCCATTGTAACCGAAGGACTCACCGGCAAACAAACCGTACAACTGGATCGCTTTAATTCAGTAACGGGTGATCTTGAAAAACTGATTACCAGGAATACAACGAATGCCTATGCGAATCCGGGACAACCATTGACTGCCCCCAATCAATTTGGCAAGAATGTGCTGCTGACAATTGATAATGGGAATAAGATCATCTTTAATAACACCACGGGCAGTTCCCCCAAAGGTGATCTCCCTTTTTTGATGAGCTATGATGTACATCAAAAAAAAGCTGACACGCTTTGGCGTAGTCCGGAAGGATATTTTGAATATGTGGTCAAATTACTGGATGCCAATAAACTCAGTCTGGTGACCCGCAAAGAATCCGAAAAAGAAATGCCTAACTACTGGCTTAAGAATCTTCGCTTGCGGATCGCCGACCGCCAACTCACAGCATTCACCAATCCTTATCCGCAAATGGAAGGCGTGAGCAAGGAGAAAATAAAATACAAAAGAGCGGATGGGGTTGACCTCACCGGGGATCTTTATTTACCTAAAGGATATAATAAAGAAAGAGATGGCAAATTACCCGTACTGATCTGGGCCTATCCGGCAGAATACAATTCTGCCGATGATGCCGCACAGATCCGGGGCAGTGAACATAAATTCACCTTGATCGGAGGAGCCTCACCTGTGATGTATGTAACCCAGGGTTATGCCGTATTAAATAATGCGGAAATGC
>DAORJS010000201.1:0-5169 GCA_035439185.1 Chitinophagaceae bacterium | reverse complement strand
ATGGAACCACTGATCACAAGCTGACCGGGACAATTATAATTGGCAGGCACCACTATTTCCCCTGTTTCCGACTGTACTTCCGCACATATCGCTTCCACTTTATCATCAGCCAGATTCAAGATGGCAGCCATGGTAGAAGGGTTGAGTTCACAGGCTTTTTGCATAGCCCGGGCACGTATGGAAACCAGCTGAAGGGCATCTTCAAAACTCAGTGTACCATTCGCCACCAATGCAGAAAATTCGCCCAGCGAATGACCGGCCACCATATCCGGTGTGGCCGACTCAATACTTTTATAGGCCAGGATCGAATGTAAAAAAACAGCAGGCTGAGTTACATTGGTCTGTTTCAGGTCTTCTTCAGTACCGGTAAACATGATATCGGAAAGCCGGAATCCCAGGATATCATTGGCCTGCTCAAATAATTTTTTGGCAAAGGCACTGTTCTCATAATACTCTTTTCCCATACCCGGAAACTGAGAACCCTGACCCGGAAATACAAACGCATGCTTCATACTCTGTTTTTTATCCCCCCCTCAAAAAAAAAGTTTGACTGAAAATGTTCAATCAAACCAGAACCTTGCCGCAAATATAGCTTTTAATTTTAATGCAGATCCTGACTAATCAGCTTCAGGAATTCACTGCGGGTGGAATTCTTATGAAATTCCCCGTCAAAAGCAGATGTGGTTGTTACTGAATTCTGTTTCTGCACCCCGCGCATCATCATACAGAGGTGTTTGGCTTCGATAACCACAGCCACTCCCAGCGGGTTCAGGGTTTCCTTGATCGCATTCATGATCTGAACCGTTAGCCTTTCCTGTACCTGCAGCCGGCGGGCATAAACATCCACCACCCTTGCAATTTTACTTAATCCAGTAATCCATCCGTTGGGGATATAAGCCACATGTGCTTTGCCGATAAATGGCAACATATGGTGTTCGCACATACTGTAAATCTCAATATCCTTTACCACAATCATTTCACTGACCTGCTCATGAAATTTGGCAGAGTTGATGATAGCATTGGCATCAAGTGTATATCCCTGCGTCAGATACTGCATGGCTTTTGCCAGGCGCTCTGGGGTTTTCTCCAGTCCTTCCCGGGCAGGATCTTCTCCCAGCAAACCTAAAACCTGCCGGTAGTTTTCCATCAGTCCGCTGGTGACCTGCTCATCATATTTTTCTGTTTTTGTATATGCCATGTGTTGAGTTGATTATTATTAATTACTATGCAGGATACTCTACAAAATTCCTTGGCGTTTCATAAAGCCTGACCTGTAAATCTAATTGTTCAGCAATATGCGGTCGTAGCAAAGAATAAATGACGATTGCAATATTCTCGGCTGTGGGATTCAGATTCCGGAATTCCACAGTATCCAGGTTCAGGTTCCGGTGATCAAACCGGTCAATGATTTCTTTTCTGATCAGGTCACTCAGCACTTTCAGATCCATCACATATCCTGTTTCCGGATCGGGTTCCCCGATCAGCTTTACATCCAGTTCATAATTATGTCCGTGATAATGAGGAAGGGCACATTTACCAAATATTTTACTGTTGGTCGCATCATCCCAGTCTGGATTGAACAACCGGTGGGCCGCATTAAAATGTTCCTTTCTGTATACCGCCACTTTTTTATTCATACCAGCTATTGACTTGTTCTAACAGAAAATAATGAAAAAGGTTGACCTTATTCCTCCCCGTAGTATTCCACATAAATTTTTGCGGTTTCCACCAGCTTCAGACAATGCAGTTTGGCATAAGCGGGCAACCGGGGCTCCAGTTCATTCCATATTCCAACGACTAGATTTTCAATGGAACACATTTTTCCCCGCATAAAATCCACATCCACATTCAGGTTCCTGTGATCCAGCTTTTCAGTAACATGCTCCTGAATCAAGGCCCCCAGTTTCTTGGCATCAAAAATGAACCCGGTTTCCGGATCAGGTTTTCCTTTGATGGTAACAAATAATTCAAAGTTGTGCCCATGCCAGTTGGCATTAGCGCATCTTCCAAACACTTCCTCGTTTTTTTCCGGGGTCCAGTCAGGATTATATAATTTGTGAGCAGCGTTGAAATGCTCAATCCTTGTTAAGTAAACCATGCTTTACTTTTTAATTCCTTCACAGCAGTTTGGGCGGAAAGAATGATGAAACCCGTCGCTTTTTATCAGGAGTCGCGGGCAGGGCGCAAAGGTACGCTAAATATGCGTTCCGGTCCTCTTAAAAAGTAGAAGATTGTACTACCTTGCAGCCGGATCAGATTCTTATTAAATCATTTGTTATGAATTGTTTAGTGGTGGCTGCCACACCCATTGAGATAAAGCCTTTTCTGGAGCAAATGGGCCATCCTTCCTGGTCATCAAAAATGCCGGCAACCGATGTGCTGATATCTGGTATTGGTCTGACGGCAACTACTTATTCATTGTCGGGACAACTCCGGATTAAAAGACCAGACCTGGTGATACAGGCTGGTGTAGGCGGTTGCTTTGATCCTGCCATCCCATTAGGAACCGTACTGGCGATAAAACAGGAAGCCATTGCAGACCAAAGCGTGATTGAACTGAATCAGCTGCGTACTTTATTTGACTTACAACTGGTACCGCAGGATCAATATCCCTATCAAAAAGGATGGCTCCTGAATAAAACGGATGTATTGAAAAAAACAAGGCTGAAAAAAGTAAAAGGAATTTCCGTCAATGAAATCACCACTTCCCGGCAAAAAGTCCGTTTTTACCAGGAAACATTTGATCCTGTAGTGGAATCCATGGAAGGAGCCGCCCTGCATTATGTCTGCCTGATGGAAAAAATTCCCTTTATCCAAATCAGGTCAGTATCCAACTATATTGCTGAAAGAAATAAGAAAAACTGGAACATGAAGGAATCCATCGGGAATCTGAACCAGGCCCTGATTAAATTGTTAGCATCATTATGAAACTGACCCTGGGATTTTCGCCCTGCCCCAACGATACTTTTATTTTTGATGCACTCGTGCATCAGAAAATTGACACGGGCGGGCTTTCATTTGATGTGGTACTGGAAGATGTTGAGACATTGAACCAATGGGCATTGGAGGGAAGACTGGATATAACCAAACTCAGTTTCCCGGCGCTGTTCCGCTCATTGGAAAACTATACCTTGTTGAATGCAGGCAGCGCACTCGGAAAAGGAGTAGGCCCCCTCTTAGTCAGAAAAAAGGAGACTGATATAAGTGATGATGATATCAAAAATCAACTGATCTCTATCCCCGGAATTAATACCACCGCAAACCTGCTTTTAAATTTCGCCTATCCTGAAGCCACCAGCAAACAAGCCATGCTTTTTTCTGACATTGAAGATTTTGTTGCCGGCGGACAGGCTGGTCTTGGCCTCATTATTCATGAAAACCGTTTTACCTATCAGGAAAAAGGACTTGTAAAAGTTGCCGATCTGGGTGAAATATGGGAACAAAAAATGAATATGCCGATCCCTCTGGGCGGAATTGCCATCAACCAGTCGGTCAAAAGATCTGTTGCAATCCAGGTGGAGGAACTGATCCGGAAAAGTCTCGAATATGCATTTTCCAATTACCCGCAGGTAAGCGATTACGTGAAACAGCATTCCCAGACCATGAGTGAAGAAGTAATGCGGCAGCATATTCAACTATATGTAAATAATTATTCACTCGACCTGGGCTCAGAAGGAAAAAAAGCTATTGAACAGCTGCTCGCTGTTTTCAAAGCCAGCCTCACACCCAATGATCCGCTGCTCCTGCAAAGCGAAAACCTCTTCCTGTAAATCGGGAGAATACCTTCCCTTGGTTTCTGTATCTTGCAACTCCCCAACACTGCAATGAATAAAATTATTTTCCTCTTTATTTTTTATGTAATCACCCCGAAATGGAGCTGGTCACAAAACAATTACCCGGATCGTTTAAAAGTTTTTATTGATTGTCAGTCGGGTTGCGACATGACCTTTATCCGGTCAGAAATCAATATTGTTGATTTCCTGCTGGACAGGGTCGCAGCGGATGTGCATGTGCTGATTACAGAACAGGATACCGGTGGAGGTGGAGAACAATTCCAACTGATCTTTTTCGGGCAACAACAATTCCGCGGATTAAAAGACACCATTCGTTTTATCAATCAGCCCAACAACACTGATTTTGAAGAAAGAGACCTGCTGTTAAAATACATCAAACTGGGACTTGCCCCTTATATAGTCCGGACAAAAACGGCTGAGTCGGTGGATATCAAAATGAAGACTGATAAAATTCAGGATAGCACCAACGAAGCTACAAAAACAAAGGATCCCTGGAATTACTGGGTCTTTACGATCGAGACCTATGGATCCCTGAACAAAGATGCTGTGTACAACGAATCCAGTTTCAATGGCAATCTCACCGCCCGCCGGATCACCGACAAAAGCAAGTTTGGCATTGAACTGAGAGGAGGAAAAAACAAATCCCAGTTCGAATACGAAGATGATAACGGCAATATCCAAAAATTTGTAAACAGGAACAATAACTACAATTTCAGCCAGTACCTCGTCAAGAGTATCACCGATCACTGGTCCTGGGGTTATCAGGTAGAAGCATCCAGAAATACTTTCTCCAATAATAAATTCAGGGCCCTCCTGCAAACCGGGATAGAGTATAATATCTTTCCTTACAAACTGGTCAATACAAAATCCCTGACTTTTTCCTACCTGCTGGATGTACGGGAAAATAAATATATCGACAGTACACTCTATGACAGAACAAGGGAAACCCTGATGGGACATTCCGTCCGCGCCAAACTTTCACTGAATCAAAAATGGGGGACGATACGTGTGGGGACAGAATATCACAATTATTTTCATAACTGGAAATACCTGAACCTCGAAGCCAATGTGGAACTGGAGATCAGGGTTACCGGCGGACTATCATTCTCCATTTATTCATCCGGCTCACTGATCCGCGATCAGTTGTTTTTACCCAAAGAAGGAGCAACCGCTCAGGAAGTACTGACCCGCCGCAGGCAACTGGCCTCAGGCTATAGCTTTTTCACTTATTTCGGTATCAACTACCGGTTTGGATCCAAGCTCAATAATTTTGTAAACCCGCGGTTCGACTGATTATTTTTTCAACGCCGCCGCATAAATTTCCAGACATCTTTTCCTTGCCTGTTCATGTACTACAATCGGATGCGGATAAGTT
>DAORJS010000200.1:0-5173 GCA_035439185.1 Chitinophagaceae bacterium | reverse complement strand
GCCAATTTGCTTTCTCCCCTTTTTTAGGGTGGGGAAAAGGGGTGAAAAGAGGGGGTGAAAAACCCTGATTCAGTATAAATCAGTGCTTTTTTCTGATGATCAGCCCCATTGAGGTAACAATAAAGTCCCCTAACTGAAGTTTGATATGAATTTTTTGCTGATGGGGCAAAAAATCAACTGAAAAGTCTTCCGGAAGGTTACCCAATGAAAAATCAAGTTCCTCCACATAATGCCCATCCTGCCTTAGTGCTTCCACCAGGCCGGAGATGTCTCTTTGTCTGAAAATGACCGTTGGATTATGATCCTGTGTTTCAAGGTTGGATGAAATATTATATTCTGTTGTATGTACGGCCCAACCACCGGGCTTCAGGGTATTCAGTTGATTTTTTACAAACCGGATTCCCTTTTCGATTGTACCAAGATGTTCAAAGGAACAACTGCTCCAGTTAAAATCATAATTCCGCAAATGATCCGGTATCTGGTTCATATCAACCGGCAGGTACTCCACCCTTTTATAAAACTGTTCTTCATTTACAATATCACATTTATACAGGTATTGTAATCCGTGACAGAGCTGGTTGCCATTATTCCATCCCATCGCTTCACCCTGATCCGGTTCAATATCTGTCGCCAGTACATCACATTCCAAAGAGGCAAATACAGAAGGCAAAGGCTCGGTACCCACTGCAAATCCCATTCCCCGTTTTCCAGGCTGCAGACACCCGCGTTCCCAAAGCGCCTGCAGAATAAAAATATATTCCCACTGTTTCCGGTGAAATCGCGGACTTTCTTTCATTTGACTGCACCAGTGGAGGTACCAGTCTTCTTTAAAATCTTTTGCTTTACAAAGTGAGGAATTCCTTTTCTCCTTTGAGTGGAGTAATCCGCCATTATTAAATTTTCCGGAATCATTTGATGACATATGGCGCAGGTTATTGTAAAAGAGATTCATAAACGCGGCAGTATTCTGCTGCTTTTTCTTCCCAATTGAATGCTTTCCCTCTTTCCTTTATTTTTTGAGCCAGACCATTCTGGTTATAAATAGCTATTCCTTCCTGAAAAACCTGCTGAATATGTTCCGGTTCAAAATGGTTAAAGTAAAATGCCAGGTCTTTGCCAATCTCAGGCAGTGAAGTCCGGTTGGCCAGAAATAATGGCTTGCCGAATGTCATGGCTTCCACCACCGGTGCACCAAACCCTTCTGCCAGGGAGGGAAGGGCAAAAGCCATACAATGCTGCAAATACCAGGCCTTATCTTCTTCAGGTACCGGTCCGAGAATTTTTAAACGGTCCTGCACCTTCCATTCTTCGGCCTGGCGCTTCATCATCTCAATATAATCGGGTTCATCGAGTTTCCCTGCTATCACTAATTCCAGCTCACTGTTTTCAAGCAGGGGAATCAGCGTATGAAAATTTTTTTTTCTGTTGACATAACCCATTGTAAATACAAATGGCCTTGGGGGCTGATAACCTTTTGGAACAACCGGAACTTCACTTACTGCATGAGTTCCGTTATGAATAACATAAAGGGGTTTCCCACCTGTATCCAGATTTTCAAGCACATCTTTCCTGCAATGGTCAGAAATACAAACGATGGCATTGGTTCTGTTAATCAGTCGTTGGGTATGTTCCAGACTAAGTCTTCTTTCTCTGGCCGACTTATCCTCATGTAAACAATTCAAATCATGGATGGTCAGCAATACTTTAATGCGCTTATCCTGCATGGGTATAATCCGGCCTGACTGAAAAGGGGCATGCCAGACGGCACAATCCCATAAAAAGGGTTGAAAGAACCGGTGATGCCATTTTCTTTCTGCAATAACCCTTCCTTCCAGGCCATAGCGTTTACGATCAGTCCCGGGAACATAAGCGGTTAATGAATTCAAGCCCCGGCTTTCCAGTTGCCGGTTGACATGATTTCCAAGGTTCAGACAATAATGATACAATCCTGAATGCGGATAACGCATCAGGTCGCAGTCCAGTATAATCTTGTTTCGTTTTATTGCCATGAAAAAGGGTTCCGGAAATGGGTCAACTTCACAAGCCGGTTTGTAACCGTTGTAATATAACATATGTTACATTCAAGATCCCGACGTTTACAAAGATAATATAGGCTGAAGCGGGGAACTATTTTAGTTGATCCGGTTCCGCTGCATGATTTTTGTGTAGTAAATATTAAATGGTATCCTCCATGCGAAAGATCATATTTGACTGTGAAAGGATGAAATACCCGAATACCGGGCTCTACCATTATTGCATGAACCTTGGTCGTTATCTGGAAAAAAATATCAGCCTGACCGAAGAGGAACTTTTTTTCTATACCCCATCCTGGGACCAGGATTGGTCATTGACCCGGCACAATCACCTGTCCCAGCACCCCCTGCACAAATTTTCCATGCCGCCTTTAGGCGATTATGATATCTGGCATGCCACTTATCAGAATACACATTACATGCCCATGCGCAACCGCAGAATCAGGGTCGTGCTGTCGATCCATGATCTGAACTTTATGTATGACGAGAAGAAATCACCGGCCAAAAAACAAAAATACCTGCAATACCTTCAGGGACTGATCAAACGCGCCGATGCCATCATCTGTATTTCTGAGTTCTGCAAAAAAGATGTGTTGAATCATTGCGAGATCGGACAAAAACCATTGTATGTCATTCATAACGGCACCAATATGCTGGTAAAACCTGCCTTGGAACGGGATTCCTACCAGCCTAAGAAACCCTTTCTCTTTTCTATCGGGGTGATCAACCGCAAGAAAAATTTTCATGTCCTGCTCCCCCTCCTTCAAAAAAATGCCCTTGAACTGGTGATTGCCGGCAAATTCGACGACAACGATTATTTATCCCTGCTTAAAAAAAGATCCAGGGAACTCGGTGTGGAAGATAACCTGCACCTGCTGGGGCCCGTTTCTGAAAATGAAAAATCCTGGTATTTCCGCCATTGCAATGCCTTTACCTTTCCCTCCATTTCCGAAGGATTCGGACTGCCGGTGGTAGAAGCCATGAGCTGTGGTAAACCTTTATTCCTCTCCGACCTGACCGCCTTACCTGAGATTGGTGGAGATGTTTCTTTTTATTTTCACGATTTTCAACCTGATCATATGGAAGAGGTCTATCATATCGGTATGTCACGCTACACCAACGAAGGTTTTCAACGCCGGATCAGGGAGCGGTCCCTTTCCTTTAACTGGCATAAATCGGCCCGCCAGTACCTGGACGTTTACCGTAGTTTATATTGATAACTTTACCCAGCATGAAAGTTTACCGCCGTTTAATCGCTTATGTCCGACCCTTTCGCTGGTTTGTGGTTCCCTTTTCTTTTTTTACGATCCTGGCGGTGATCTTTAGTGTATTTCAGTTTGCATTAATCATACCCTTGCTGAATGTATTATTCAGCCCGGATGCAGGCCCTGTCACTGCCAGTGCACCTGCATTTTCTTTGTCCACTGGGTTTATAAGAGATATATTTTATTATGAAGTACACCGGTTAAGAACCATCAATCCGGCCTATGCGCTTTATTTTATCACGGGTATTATTGTGTGCGCCGTTTTACTCACCAATTTATTCCGTTACCTGGCCCAGCGCACGCTGATCAAGGCCCGGACCCTGCTGGTAAAAAGAATCAGGGAAGCCATTTTTGAAAAGATCAATCAGTTGCACATGGGCTTTTTCACCAAAGAACATAAAGGCGATCTGATTTCGAGAATGAATTCGGATGTGTTTGAAATTGAAAGTGTTTTTGCGAATTCACTGGAAGTGATGTTCAAAGAACCATCCATGGTCATTGGTTATTTTGTAGCCCTCTTTGCTATTTCCACCCAGCTCACTTTATTTACGCTGATCATCATTCCCCTGTCTGCATTGGGTATTGCCACGGTACAGAAAAAATTAAAGCGGGATGCCAAAGATGCGCAGGCTTCCATCGGACGTTTACTCACCATAATGGATGAAACCCTTACCGGTATGCGGATCATACGGGCCTTTAATGCCACCGGCTTTACATTAAAAAAATTCAGCCGTGAAAATGATTTTTACCGCAATGCCAGTCTGCAGGGTTTTAAAAGAAGGGAAATGGCTCCCGCCTTTTCAGAAGCAGCCGGTGTACTGGTGGTAGCCGGTATTTTATTATATGGCGGCAGTCTGATTCTGCAAAGAGGCCAGGGCGCTGCGGGTATTCAGGCCAGTGAGTTCATTGCCTTTATCGCTATTTTTTCACAAGTGCTCCGGCCAGCCAAGGCCATGGTGGTGGCTGGTGCCAATATTCAAAGGGGACGGGGAGCCGGTGAAAGAATTCTGGAAATCATTGACAAACCCATTGAGATAAAAGATAAAGATGATGCTGCTGAGATCGGCATCTTCAATGATGCTATTGAATTCAAAAATGTTGATTTTGCCTATAATGAAACTCCGGTACTGCAGGATATCAGTTTTACCATTCCCAAAGGGAAGACCATTGCCCTGATCGGTTCTTCCGGAGTGGGCAAATCAACAATCGCCGATCTGATTCCACGCTTTTATGATGTAAAAGGAGGTGCCATTCTGATTGACGGAATAGACATCAGGGATTGTAAAATGGAATCCCTGAGGCAGCTGATGAGTTTTGTAACCCAGGAAACCTTTCTGTTCAATGATACCATCTTCAGCAATATTGCCCTGGGTAAACCGGATGCTACAGAAGAAGAAGTGATAGCTGCAGCCAAAATTGCCAATGCCCATGAGTTTATCATGCAAACAGAAAACGGTTACCAGACGATTACAGGTGACCGGGGTATACGATTATCGGGCGGACAAAGACAAAGACTTTGTATTGCCCGTGCGGTGCTGAAAAATCCATCCATCCTCATCTTAGATGAAGCCACTTCTGCCCTGGATACTGAATCGGAAAGAATGGTACAGGATGCCCTGGGTAAACTGATGCAGGGAAGAACCACCCTCGTGATTGCCCATCGTTTGAGTACCATCCGGGAAGCAGATGAGATCATTGTACTCCATGATGGCCGGATTATTGAGCGGGGCCATCATAACGAGCTGGTGGAAATCGATGACGGTGTTTACCGCCGGCTCACAGAAATGCAGCAAACCGCCTGAGTACCATTCTTCAAAAAATTTATATTTTCCTGTCCGGAATCCCCGAACTTGTTCGTTGTGGATATGTCAACAT
>DAORJS010000199.1:1355-5182 GCA_035439185.1 Chitinophagaceae bacterium | reverse complement strand
GCGACCGGATCAGTGCCAGGGGCTTTATGTATGGTTATATCGGCAGTGTGCTCCTCCAGATCATCGGGTTTGTACTGGTGATGCTGGCCGGTGATGATGAAGCTGCACAAAGCAATGCGGTCCGGATCACATTTGTACTGGTGGGTATCTGGTGGCTTTCCTTTGCACAGATCACGCTGAAAAATATGCCGGCCGGAAAACCTTCGGGTGACGGTCAAAACAAAAACCTGCTCCGCAATGGATTTAAGGAACTGGGCAAAGTTCTCCGACAGGTAAAAGCCATGCCCGTGTTATGGTTATTCCTTTGTGCCTTTTTCTTTTACAATATGGGGGTGCAGACGATCATGCTGATTGCCACGAATTTCGGAAAAGAAGAGCTGGCGCTGGATACCACGGTACTGATTGCCACAGTGGTGATTATTCAGCTGGTGGCCATCGTTGGTGCCATCACCATGAGCCGCTTATCTGAAAAGTATGGAAATTTTCGTGTATTGATGGCCGTTGTTATGCTCTGGATTGTGGTATGTGTATATGCTTATTTTTTTCTGACCAATAAATGGCAGTTTTTCGGGGTGGCTGCCGTGGTCGGACTCGTGATGGGTGGTATACAGTCATTAAGCCGTAGTACCTATAGTAAGCTGATGCCGGTCACTAAAGACACTGCTTCTTTCTTCAGTTTTTATGATGTGACAGAAAAAATAGCAATTGTATTCGGTATGTTCAGTTTTGGATTTATTACCCAGGTGACGGGCAGTATGCGGAACAGCATCCTGGCATTGATTACATTCTTTGTGCTGGGTCTGGTTATCCTGCTCTTCGCCTATCGCAGAACCAAAACGAACAGCCTGACCGAGACTGATTAATTAGCAGCCGGTTTCCACCTTCAAATAAAAATGGTATGAAACTATATTCGATCAATACCGGTTATTTCAAACTCGATGGGGGTGCTATGTTTGGCGTGGTACCCAAGAGTATCTGGAATAAAATCAATCCGGCAGATGAAAATAATCTCTGCAGCTGGGCCCTGCGTTGTTTATTGATTGAAGATGGCAACCGGCTGATCCTGGTTGATAATGGCAATGGTGATAAGCAAGATGCCAAATTTTTCAGCCACTATTATCTGCATGGCGATGATACACTGGATAAATCACTGGCAAAATATGGTTTCAGCCGCAATGATATCACTGATGTTTTTTTAACCCATCTTCATTTCGATCATTGCGGAGGCAGTATCATCCGGCAGGGAGATCAGTTGGTACCTGCTTTTCCGAATGCTGTTTACTGGAGCAATACCGAACACTGGGACTGGGCCGTGTACCCCAATGACCGCGAAAAAGCATCTTTCCTGAAAGAAAATATTTTACCCATCAAAGAAAGTGGTCAGCTGCAAATGGTTGAAATCAATGGCGGGATGGATGGCAAACTGGGAGAAACGGTTTTCACCGATAATATATCCATTCGCTTTGTCAGTGGTCATACCCAGGCCATGATGTTGCCGCAGATCAATTACAATGGGCGGACGGTTGTTTTCATGGCGGACTTACTACCATCTGCCGGACATATCCCTATACCTTATGTGATGGCTTATGATATGTTTCCCCTGACTACCCTGCATGAAAAAAAATCCTTTCTGCAGGAAGCGGTCACCAATGATTATCTCCTCTTTTTTGAACATGATCCGGTACATGAATGCTGCAGTCTTCAGCAAACCGAGAAAGGAATCAGGGCCGGGAATTATTTCAGGCTGGAAGAACTCTGAACAGATTCATTGCCTCTGATAATTTTCCGCATTCTTAAAATCAGCAAACTGCCGATGATGGCTGGTACAATCAGATTGATGAACCAGATACCGGCTGTGGCAAAAGTCATCCCCAGTTCATTGGCACTGTAAATACCCGTAATGGCAATCACCACTTTTCCCCGTTGGGCCAGTTCTGCAATCGCAATGGTGGGAATCACGGCCATGACCAGAAAGGCCACACTGATGGTCCAGAGTGTTTGTGACCCGTTGAGCTGCACATCGAATAACTGAAAACATAACCAGTATTGCAGGATGAAGACTCCAAAGCGTAACAATGAAAGCAGGAGCAGTCGCAGTAAAAGGCCAGGATGAAAATTTTCCAATGCCTCCACCAGATAGGTAAAGCGTTTCATTCCCGGAATACGATCCAGCCATCTGATCAGCCAGGATAACCGGAAATAAAACAGCAGCAAACCAGTCAGCACGGTCAATACGCCATATACCACCACATTCATCCAGATCGCACTCATCAGTTGGCGATCCAGGATTTCCTGCCGTAAAAAAACCAGCCCGATCAATCCTGCCAGCAGGGTAATGATCAGTTGACTGATACTGCCAACGATCGTGATGGAAATTGTTTTCAACCGGTTGCCCTCATTCATGTATAATACACGGCCCAGGTATTCCCCAATCCGGTTAGGGGTACTGACGGAAAATGACACCCCGGACAGGATGGCCTGCAAGGCTTTACCGAAACTTACTTCCTGAACCGGTTTGACAGATAGCTTCCATTTCAAGGCTTCCAGTCCCCAGTTCACCCACATGAGTACAACAATGGCAACTCCATTCCAGATCAGCGGACTGCCGACCGATGCTTTTATCCTTTGCCAGGCAGCGGACAAACCGGGTTGCTGACTGATCTGGCGGTAAATAGACCAGGATAACCACGCAAATAAAAGCGGGCCAAGTATATAATTGATAAAGAACCGGTATTTACCGGATTTGCTGGTTCGGTCTGGCTGCATTAATCTTGTAAAAATACATGCTGCCTGCAAAAGCCTGATAAAATAATACTGGGGATTGATCCCGGTACCCTGGTGATGGGGTATGGGTTGATTGGTATTACCGGAAACAGGGTTAGTTTACTGGAGCTGGGTGTTTTAAAACCCGGTAAAGTAAAAGACAGTTATAAAAGACTGCAACTCATCTTCAACACGGTAAGTGGATTGATTACAAAATACCAGCCTACTGATTTTGCCATTGAAGCTCCGTTCTTTGGAAAGAATGTACAAAGTATGCTGAAACTGGGCAGGGCACAAGGTGTGGCCATTGCTGCTGCCATGCGGCATGGACTGGAAGTAACGGAATACTCTCCTAAAAAAGTCAAACAATCTGTAACAGGAAATGGCAATGCGGATAAGGAACAGGTGATGAAAATGCTGCAAACCATCCTGTCCTTTAAAGGCAATCCCAAACAACTGGATGCCACGGATGCAGTAGCGGTTGCTCTTTGCCATCATTATCAGCAGCATCCTGTACTGCAACAAAAGGCAAAGGGTTTAAAAGGCTGGGAAGATTTTATCAAACAAAATCCCGGAAGAATTACAAAAAAATAATCAGAGTGCCGCCAGGATTTTCTCCTGCACTTTTTTTAATTCTTCATCAGATGCCTTTGGTTTTCCCTGTGTAAAGTTGAGATCATTGGCGGTATGAATTGGAATCAGATGTATATGTGCATGGGGTACTTCAAGCCCGATTACACTGATTCCACAGCGGTTACAATCAAAGGCTTTTTCAATCGCTTTTGCGATGGGCTGTGCAAATAATAAGATCTCACTCAGGTAATCCGCAGGGAGATCAAAGAGATTGTCCGTTTCGTTTTTGGGGACTACGAGTACATGTCCTTCCCGGAGCGGAAAGATGTCAAGAAAAGCATAGAACTTATCGTTTTCCGCAATTTTATAAGCGGGAATTTCTCCGGCAATGATTCTGGAAAAAATTGTCATACCACCAAAGTATTTAGATCGTAAACCCAGCAGGTAATATCGTATTCGCTGGAACAGGCAATAAAGGTATATCCAAAGTT
>DAORJS010000199.1:0-1255 GCA_035439185.1 Chitinophagaceae bacterium | reverse complement strand
TTCATGCTCAGGGTTCTATGCTGTGATCTCATCAATCCTGAATTTGAGTACACCGGCCGGAGCCTGTACTTCTGCGGTCTCACCCACAATTTTACCCAGGATTCCCTTTCCGATGGGAGAAGTAATAGAAATTTTTCCTGCCTTGAGGTCCGCTTCTTTTTCACTTACCACCTGGTACACCACTTGCTTTTTGGTACCCAGATTGGTTAGTTTCACTTTGGTGAGAATAGACACTTTGCTGGTATCAATACTGGATTCATCAATGACCCTGATATTGGCCATGGCTCCTTCCATGGAAGCTATCTTGGCTTCGAGCAAACCCTGGGCTTCCTTGGCAGCATCATATTCTGCATTTTCTTTCAGGTCGCCTTTTTCCCTTGCTTCGGCAATAGCCCGGCTGGCAGCAGGACGGTCAATCGACTTCATCCGTTGTAATTCGGCCCGCATTTGTTCCAGCGTTTCCTTAGTCACATATTGTAAGTCGCTCATAGCTGTTCATTTAAAGAAAAAAATAACAACGCCTCAGACGATTGCTGAAGCGTTGCAGTATTGAACTACAAAGATAGAATTAATTTTTAATCGTACAAAGCCCCTCCCGGTCCGGTAAGAGGGATAAATCTTACCGTCTTCGAAACTCATAGATTCTGTCATTGCGGAGTGAATTCTGTTCAGCCCTGATTTCCTGCCAGTTATCCCTGAACCTGAAATCATCAAAATCCCATTCGAGCCGGATATTACGCGGCAAATTGGCCAGGTTGATCCGAAGGTATTTACCACCGCTTGTTTCATATTCCCCATTGCCATTATTATAATTGGTCCGGGTATATTGATCGGCCCTCCAGAATCCGGTTAACGTATCTCCGTTTCCAATATAGGTAGCATCACCGTTTTCGGAAAAAGTGAATACCCCGTTCTCATAACCCGTTTGAAAATAATCCCGGCCAAACAATTCCTGTCGCCAGGCCTGTCTCAGTTCCCAGCTCCCAATCAGCCGGTCTTCCAGGTTTTTTGAACAGGACAGCAGGGCCACTGCTGATATGAGCAAAAGCAGGAGTAAATGTTTATTCATAAAATTTATTTCTCAAAATTTCCGAAATAAACAGGTAACCCAAAAACTACTTAGCTTATTTTAACAAAGACTTAGTGCAATAGAGACAGTTTTTCCAGGAGTACTTCTGCCATTTTATAAGAAGCTTCATGGCTATAGCCGGCAATATGCGGGGTGATGATCACATTGGGTTGTTCCAGTAACCAA
>DAORJS010000198.1:0-5183 GCA_035439185.1 Chitinophagaceae bacterium | reverse complement strand
TTCCAACAGTTCCTCATGATCGGTATGACTGCTGCTAACCGGGGACGGAATCCTTAACCTGAAACGACATCATTAAACAATCACGATATCCCTACCCCTCCTTCTTCACCAACACCACTTTACTCCGATCAGCTTTATACATCGCTTCATAAAATTTTACCAGCTCCGGATAATCGGCGGCGGGATAACGGCCGCTGAAATGTTCGATGCTGCGGTAATAATATAATTTATCACCCTGCAGACGGGTGCTGCAATCAAATTTTCCAAACTTGGTTTTTAAAGAAAGATCCTTGGGCATGGCTTCCGGACTATAACCGGCCGGTATGCTGATCTCCACCGTATCCACATCCTTGTATTCTGTGAGCAAGACAATATCATATTGGCGGGTGGAATCAGGACTGAGTTTTCTTCCGCTGCGGGTCATGATATTGGGAACAATGAATAATCTTTTACCTGTGATGGTGGCATAATTGGCTACTGCAATATTCAGTTGCTCCTCCACCACCGGCAGGGCCGCCCTGGTTTCCTTGTAATCAAAGCTGCTGATATCATAAGTGCCAAAGTCCAGACTTTCATGCAAGACTTCCTTTACTTTTTCCTTGCTGAGATTGTTAATAAGACTATGGAAACTCTCCTGCTGGATACCCGTGTAAGTAGTGCTGGCATTTACTTGCAGGGAGGCATCCGGCTCCAGTATTGCCTGGATCTTTCTGATCTGAAGATTATCGTTCAGTACATATTTGGGCGTGCGGACCATCTTCCCCCCCTCTTCTGTTACCAATAGTGCATAACGGTCACTGGTAAAACTGCCAAGATAACCGGCAGGTATGGTTTGATTGGTACATTCCAGCCAGATACTGTCTTTGCCCAAGGGCACACAGAGAATCACATGATTGAATTGAGAGGAAGGAAAATCAGCAATGATATTCCCCTCACCCCGGCCGGCATTGATGAGTGTATAATGAGAACTGATACCGGCTTCTTTGAGCAGACTGTACATATAATTAGAAAGCGCCTTACAATCACCATAAGCTTTTGTGGCAACATAAGTGGCATCGAAGGGCTGCCATCCCCCAATCCCCAGCTGGATACTGATATAACGGGTATTCTTCTGCAGGTACTCATAGAGTCTGGTGATAATGGTTTTTTTATCGGTTATACCTGCTGTCAGATCCTTTACCGCTTGTTTTACATTGGCAGGCAACTGGTCCCTTCCCATTTTCAGCGAATACACAAAGCGGCCAAACTCTTCCCAGTTATTCATGGTGCCCTTGTACTTTTCTATTTCAAATTCAGTCGGGCCCGTGAAAACAACCGGGTTCATTTCAATCCAGTCGGGAGAAGCATATTCATCAATGATGGCAGCAAGTCCGGTTACTTCCCAGGTCAGTACTTTTCTTCCTTTTTCTCCTTCTGTTGAAACCGGAGCTTGCTGATAATTAATTGCTTTATGCCGTACAATATAAGAAGCGGGGGCCGTGACCGAAAAGCTGCTTTGCTCAACTGAAAAGTATTCGTATTCACGGGGGACCCAAACCGGAAAGAACAAAGTGCCATGATGCCGGATATCCACCTCGTATTCTACCGTATAAGGATATACTTTATAGTAGAAATGGTGGATCTTGCGCCGGTTATCATCGGCCAGACTGATATCATCCGTACCGCTGAGATCCATGATTTGTTTATTCTTCAGTCTTTTGAGCTCCCGGCCCTCTGCATCATATAATACGCCCTCTATATTTTTCAGATCATATAATTTAGAATAATACTCTACAAAAGCTGCAAAGCGATCGCCGTTTTCATCCAGTACGGTGATGGCATATTTTTTTCTTAATACAGCTTCACCGGTATTGATCACTTCAAAACGGATCGATTCCATCCTTTTAACAGCATGGGCATTCTTCAGCAGGGCCGGTGGAATTTTTGAAACGGCATAATCCCCATTTCCTGCCCAAAGAGACTGGGAAAGCAGGAACAGACTACAAAACGAGAAGATTCTAATCATCACTTAGCTTTTCTTTTTAAACACAATTTGTTCGGCATGTTTTTTCACCACGTAATTAAAAAACTCGCGGAGCATTTCATATTCATCCGGCTGGAAATTGGCCCGTGCAATCCGGATACGGGAACGGAAGGAAATACTGTTGCCGGAAGTGGAGATCCGGTATTCAAAAGATCCTTCATTTTCTTCATTCAGTTTCAGCATCATGGATTTGGGTAATTCATCTATCACATAACCCTGGGGAATATCCATCTGCAGGTTATAGACTTCCTCCATGGTAAAGGGCATTTCAACCGGATAAGCCCGTTCCGCCGCTTTGAAGAGATTTTCTTTATAGCCTTCGCCCAGCATGGGATTGAAATAAATGATATCTTCTTTTTCTCCTTTTAATTCAAAATCATATTTCACTCCCAGTGGTTCATCCGTCAGGGACAGGGAATCCAATGTGAGGTTGCTGACTTCAGTCTCACTGCCCATTCCTTTTTTGATATCGGCCAGTAACTGTTCCTTTCCTTTTTCTTTGATCCGGTCCCTGAGGTTCATGGATTCATAATACCCGGGTGTCTGAATCTTCGTGCCCACGATATTTCCTTTTTCGTCATTCACCACAAATACATTGGTATGTTTTACTTCTGCCACCGAGTCGGCACTGAGACTGATCACATTGGCAGCTTCATTGATGATCCGGGCTTCATCATTATAACAACGTAGCGGCAGGCGGCCATATCCCAGCAGGGGTTCACTGGCATCCATGAAAACGGCATTTCCATCCACCATTGCCAGGGTCACCAGATAATTGTACTGACTCAGGAGCGGATAAATCGAGTAAACTTTACCGTTAGACCGGGTACTGAGGATCACGGGGGCGGCCACAATATCCTCATACAGGAGCATGGCGGTAAGCAGCAGATTGATTTCTGCTACAGTTCCTTTTCTTGTTTTGACCAGGTTTTTTAGAGTCTGACCCAGTCCGGAAGCCTGATGATTGGTGCAGGTAAAATTATCTCTGACCCAATAATACATGCGACGGGCCAGTTCTTTTTTCCCGCTGACACCTTTGCTGAGCGGCCCTGTAATATCTTTTAACCATCCGGTACCGTTGGTCAGCTGTTCACCAAAAGAGGGGTCTTTCATCAGGTTGGAAGCCACCGTGGGCCAGCTCTCGATGATTTTTTTCTCTAATAGCGGGCGGCGATACTCCGACAACTGAAACTCAATTTTGGCAGTATGGTTGTCAATGGAGGAGGTAAAATTTTCCTCTTTCAATGGCTTAACATTCTTCATCACCCACTTATAATCCGTTACCATGGAGGTAACGGTGTATTTATCCGAATTAAAGGAGGAACGGGTGTCAATAATATTAAAGGTTTCATTTCTCTCTTTCCGGTCCTGGATATCGTATTGTTTATAACCCTGTGTCAGAAATACATACCCGAGAAAATCCGGCATGGCGACATTATACTCACTCCATAAGCGGGGATAGGAACCCTGGTAGGTCCAGGGCTGGAGGTTTCTCAGAAAATCAGAGGTGATGCTGTATTCATATTCAATAATGGATCCTTCCTTTACATTGGGCAGGGTGAATTTTTTAACAAGCCAGTTTTTACTGACTTTGTCCTTGAATATACTGCCTTTTACATCCAGTTTACTCTCCACTACCTTTCCGTTTTCCAGATTATAGGTACTGGCTTTTACTTTATCGAGCAGTTCTTCATCATCGCCGTCTGAATACAAACTGATGGATACATTGCTTAGTTCATATCCGTTTTTATTGAGGATATGAATACGGGTATGTCTTTTGAAAACCAGGGAGAACCATCCCTTGCTATTCCCTTCAATTTTGCTGGAGCCGATATCACTGAGGATAACGGCGCTGGCAGAACTATCCACCTCATAAACCGTGTTGGCAAAATCCTTTGCTGTTACATCGCCGAATTTAATTTTACCATTTGCCTGAGCTCCCGCAGAAAGCTGTACACATACAATGGCCATCAGAATAATGGTGGAACGCATAATTGGTGTTTGTGGTAAAAAATCTTTGTATTCAATTTTACGAAAAAAAATCCAATCTTGGGAGCCCAAATCATAATTGATACTCTACCGGACTAATCAACTAATGAGCTCCTTGCTTTCGCATACACAACTGATCAAAAAAACAGCCCAATCCCTTGGTTTTGAACACTGCGGGGTTGCCAGGGCCATGCCCTTAGCGGAAGATGCCCGGCGGCTGGAGCAATGGCTGAAAAATGGATTTCAGGGTGGGATGCAGTATATGGAAAATCATTTTGACCTGCGGATTGATCCGACCAGACTGGTACCCGGTGCAAGGTCAGTGATCACGCTTCTGCAGAATTATTATCCGGAAAAAACACAGGCCACCGGTACGCCCGGAATTTCAAAATATGCGTATGGAAAAGATTATCATGAAGTGATCAAAGCAAAGCTGAAGCAATTGCTGCAGGAAATAAAAAATAAAATCGGGGATATACAAGGCCGTGGATTTGTGGATTCTGCTCCTGTGCTGGAAAGATCCTGGGCACAAAGAAGCGGATTGGGCTGGGTGGGAAAAAACGGGAACCTGATCAATAAAGAATCCGGCTCTTTTTATTTTATTGCCACGCTGATTACGGATCTGGAACTGGAATATGATGATCCCTACGCCAAAGATTATTGCGGTACCTGTACCAAATGTATTGATGCCTGTCCGACCGATGCCATACTCCCCGGTAAAGTTATTGATGGCAGTCGTTGTATTTCTTATTTCACCATCGAGCTGAAGGAACTGCTGATACCTGAGAACATGAAAGGCAAATTTGAGAACTGGGCCTTTGGATGTGATACCTGTCAGGATGTATGTCCCTGGAATCGTTTCAGTCGCCCGCACCGGGAAAAAGATTTTGAACCGATCCCTGCGATTTTAAATTTATCCACGCAGGACTGGCTCGATATGACGGAAGAAAATTTCAGGGAGATATTCCGTCACTCAGCATTAAAGAGAGCTAAATTTCAGGGGATTCAGCGGAACCTGCGATTCATCCGCCGGGATTGATTTAATTCTCTATTAATTTTTTCAGGTTCTCCAACCCTTTTTCCATCAGGGGCCCATATCTTTTTTCCAGAAGGAGTCCGGAGAATTTTTCCCAGGGCAACCAGCCCAGTTTAAAATCCATATACCATTGAA
>DAORJS010000197.1:0-5185 GCA_035439185.1 Chitinophagaceae bacterium | reverse complement strand
TATTGTTCTCCTTCCACCAATTACTGTTTTTTAAACGGGCAAAGGCGATGACACCGACCAGGTATTTGCGGTCTTCATTGGCATGCCATTCTTCTATCCATTCAAATTCTTCCTTGGGGACGAGGAAATAATTATGTTCAGAACGAGTCTCCTGTGATCTGAGCTTACAAGGGTAAAAAAAATGCTATATTAGAAAGAGAAATATAAAATTTCTTGAATAAATTCGAAAAGAGATCCTTTTACATGTACCTGAAATAATAATATATAAGGTCTATGCCATCCAAAAAATCAATCAAAACACCCCCAAAGCTATTCAACGAAACCCAGGCTGTGATTAATGCCATTTCAAAGGGACTGGATGGAGATTTCATATCTTATTGGACTTCCGGAAATAGCAGAATCACAGGTGATGATACGGTGCCATTTTACGAGATATTAAAAACGAATAAAGCCAAAAAGAACCTTTACCTGTTTATTAAAAGTGATGGTGGATCGGGAGAAGGGTCGCTCAGGATTGTAAATCTTTTGCGGAAATATTATACGAAAATAATTGCGCTGGTGCCCCTGGATTGCGCTTCAGCAGCTACCATGCTGGCCCTGGGGGCTGATACTATCCAAATGGGTCCTCTGGCTTATTTAACAGCCATTGATACATCCATCACACACGATTTATCACCGGTGGATAAGGATAATGACCGGGTGAGTGTGAGTCAGAATGAACTGAGCCGGGTGATCAGGTTGTGGACCGAAAATAAGCAACCGGGAGATAAAAACCCTTATTCAGATATTTATGGTCATTTGCATCCGCTGGTCATCGGGTCAATTGACCGGGCTACTTCACTCTCAATAAAACTGACAACAGAAATCCTCTCTTATCATATGAACAACCGAAAGCAGGCAGAAAAAATCAGTAACCTGCTGAATTCAGACTACCCCTCACATTCCTATCCCATCACTATCCGGGAAGCAGTTAGAATCGGTTTAAAAGTACAGGAACTGGACACCGCATTGAATAATAGTCTCCTGGAATTGAATTCACTCTATTCAGAAATGGCCCAACTGGCCTACACGGATTATGATGAACTGAATTATCATGATAACGAGATCCTGAAAGTGGTAGAGGGATTAACTTTAAAACAATTCTATCAGAAAGATAAGGATTGGCATTACCGCAGGGAAGAACGCCGTTGGGTTCCGCTGAATGATAATAGCAGCTGGAGGAAAATTAAGAAAAGCGGGAATAAGATTGAGGAGCAGCGTTTTTATATACAATAGGAGATTTATTTACTTTTTTTTCACCGCAGGGAACAGGAGGAAGGGGAGGTTTCGCGGAGAAACTTAACCGCAATGGCGCAAAGACGCTCGAAGAATCCTTTGGACAAGGAAACGCCAGGAATATTCCTTTTCATTCTTCAATATACCCCGCATAACAAGGACTAAGCCTCAGGCATTCACCGGGTTCTGACTACCGACTATCGACTAAAGACTAATGACTTCTCTCAGCCTATCCCCGCCAACTCCAAACTCCTCGTCTCTGTTTCTTAAATTACCGGACCAGGGGTAAGGATCGGAGAATTATTGCTCCTATTGATCTACTCCTTCTTTTAATTTAGCAGTTTGCCTTCAGAATTCTACCTGTGAGCTCAGCTTTTTAATCTTCTCAATCTCTTTTTGCTTCATCTCAATATTCAGCTTGTTTCCTCCGTTATCCAGTACGGGTTTTACTTTTAGCTCTTTTTTGATTTCTTTTTCCAGTTGCTTTAATCTTTCAGGCTCTGAGATCAGTTCCTCCAGTTTCAGGTTATTTTCAGTGAGATAATCCTCAATAACCAACTTTAGTTTTTCCAGATCACCGGACTTGAAGCCCTTGTCAATCTCACGAAAAATGATCTGCTTGCCTGTTAATACCGCATAGGTCCTGATATCCAGAAATATTTCTATCCGTGCCTGGTCAGTGGATGCGCTATTAAATCCGGCTTTCACAGCTTCAAAGCGATGTGCCAGTGTCGGATATTCGCTAATTTCTTCCTCTGCATCAGTGGCTGGTGAGTATTCTTCAGGTTTCAATGTCAGTAAACCCTGGTAGGCATCCTCCAGTGTTGCTTTGTCAAATTTTGAAATGATGAATCCGCTAAAAAAATCAGCCCGTAGTTCCTGCGAGCGTTTGGATTTTAAGGACATAGCACCTGCCGGTCCCTGTGCGTTGGTATGCCCCATCAAATGATGGCCGATCTCATGGGCAAATATGGCAATTACCGCCCAGCGTAAATTCGATCCCTTCAAATTTATTTTACTAATGAATGCCGGATTGTAATAGATGAATTGTGTGTTCGTATTATCCTTTACAGAGGCAGCGCTGCAAACCGTACTGCAAGCCCGGAATGTATAACCAAGGTTAAATTTATTACTGCCCGTTTCTTCCCTGATTGTCATTATAAGGGAATCAAAAAGTAAATAGGGATTAACCGCAGGATCTAACTCCGCAAACTGCTCTATATCCGGCTTGGCACATGATGCCAGGATCTCGTATTTCAGTCCCGTACAATTGTATCCACATACCGGGTACTGCGCAAACCCGGATTTGCTGAGAATCAGTACTACTGCCAACAGTAACTTTTTACAACTTGTCATTTTGAAGCCAGATTATAGGTAAAGGAAAAAAACCAACCCAGCCTGGTATAGTTGGCTGTTGGCACATTCTCCGGTGCTCCTGATTTTTTTATGACCTGACCAACTTCATATTGATCAGCAATTAAGTTGGCTTTTCCCAAAGTAAGCCCGCCACTAAGTATCACCCGCTGGGCAGTTCCCATGATAAATGAACCGCCCAAATGATAGTTTACTTTATCCAGTTCCCTCGTGCTTATTCCAAAACAAAGGGAAGGTTGAAAATCCGATCCATTGCGGATATAAATATGCATGAGCGCTCCGATTCCCGGGTAAAGACTATTCTTGTTTTTATTTTGCACCACCTGAAGCGTACTGTCACCAGGCAGGTCTTCGAACCGGTAGGTCTGATCCAGAAATTTTTTAGCGCCAAATGTTCCAAAAAGCCCGGAACTGAAATCAATCTTTACTCCTTTTTTTGTTCTGATGCTAATCTCATAGGCCCGCGGGATCGGACTACAGGGAACATTGTCTTTAGGCAGGATATTGACCTTGATCACCGTAAGATCTTTGTTAAGCGCCTGCGGCGGTATAAAGTAGGTATAATTACTCTGGGTAAAAGCGTCATAATCATCAAGCAATTCCTGATGTCCTGTATTTTCATAGGCCTGGATATTTTTATGCAAAGTTGCAATATCCATGAGTTCATAAAATTCGAGGTGCGCTTCTTTTTGGCTTTCCAATACCCCAACAGTATTTGGGTTGGACAAAAAGTCATGTATCTTTTTTTCAAAAGCATTGGGAGATTTTATCTTGACAATAGCTGCCACGATTTTTTCGGCCTGTTTCCGTAGTTCTTCAATGGAAGCCTCCAGTTTTTTTATATTTCCGTCAAGAAAATATTTAACAAGAATACCATGCTTTACATCCAGTTGGTAGATAAGCTCCTGGGAAAATCTGCTCAGTAGTTCCCGGTTCGTAGAATAATCTTTGCTGGCTGCCAGCATCGCATCAGCCGGTTTCAGAATATCATCAAGTTTAATCCGGTCTGAGATCAGGAAAGCTGTAGTCTTTTCATTAAGTTCCGCCAGGAGTGCCGAAAATGCAGTATTGCATTTTTTTTCAAGGGATTTCAGATAGCTATGATACAATATCAGTTCCCTTACGTACCGGTACCTCGACATATAATCGTCAGTAGCTTTTGAGTATTGACGGAGGTTGTTCCGGACACTGATATAATCTTTTCGAAAATCAATGACAACTTGCCTGATCTTTTCATCAGAGATACCCTTTACATCCTCCTCATTAATCACTTCTTCACTTACTGTGAATGCTTTAGCATCTTCAGGTTTTCCGTTATTGCCATCCGGCAGGCTGGTCTTCCCGAATTGATCAAATAAGGCGGGTTTCTCGGTATGAAATGATGTAGAGATGATTTCCTTATTAATGTCCACAACCCGTTTATTGATGTTTTCAATTTTCAGTCCTACACTGGTCTCAAAATTTTCGGTATACAAATAGGATTGGTCAGCATCACTCAGGTAGTCCAGGGTTATATACTTGATCTGCCTTTGCTTTGCTTTTTTGGGTTGTGCCCATGCATTTGTCGTATTCAGGACTACAGCAAGAATGGCAAGTAAAAACAGCCGGCAATTAAATGATTGCTTTTTCATTTGAAGGGGTTAAATAGTAATTAAGTAATTGGGAAACCGAAACTATTGTAAAGTGAAGATTGAATACTCAGGTGTTTTCACGGTATTTTGAGGGAGAATATGCCCGGCTACATAATGCTTTTTCTTCGTGGAATCCGATTGCCGTTTTCTTTTTTAATGAATCAGTAACTGCTCCAGGCAAAATATCCTTCCGGGGAAGAAAGGGAACTTATATTAATAAATGCAACGCTGAGTCACAAAGTGCACAGAGGTTTAATCGCCGCAGGGGCCCGTGGGTAAAAACGCAAAAAAACACAAGGTTACCATATATTGGCAGATCCAGGTATTTCCAGTGAATAAAAAGGCAGCTGCGTTACTCGTTTCGGAGGTCTAAAATTGAGAGTGGGTGTAAACATTTTTAATGGTAATGAGCAGTTTTTATATGTTGCAGATGTCCATTTTAATTAATTATTAAAGCATAAATACCGTGAAAACACGGTCTGATGATTCTTTCCTATTGGATATTTTAGGGGCAAAACTAAACTTAACAACTATGAGAAAAGTTACCTTATTATGCTCAATTCTAATGTCCCTGTATGCGGCAAATACATACGGACAGGAAATCGCCACAGATAATAAAGGGGAGCCATTATTTTCAATCCCCTCGTCGGATGTGGCGAATACTGAAATTGCGCTTAAAAATATCGGCGTCACATTCCGGCCTTTCAAGTTTCAGCGAAGAAGGTTTTATGTTATTGACAGTAATGGGACTAATTTCTATACCATGGATAAATCTACCGTATTGAATATTGGAGGTAGTCTGGTAGATAATGATGATGATGTATTAACCATCAGTAAAGATGCCAATATAACCCCGCATCTTGAAATAGGTATCTCAAGGGGTATTGATGAGCTGATCAATCCGG
>DAORJS010000196.1:0-5190 GCA_035439185.1 Chitinophagaceae bacterium | reverse complement strand
CAATATCCTAATATCTAAATATCTCCCTCCCCAACCCACCTGTGAATAACTCCTGATAATTTTCTCCCCCTCCTTCTTCTCAACTGCCTTACATTTGCACAATTTGTTTTTAAAAGAACAAAGTAAAAACATGCTCAATTCCCCCATCCCCGCAGTTTTATTGTTAGCCGACGGAACCGTGGCCCATGGACAGGCTTTTGGCGCAATTGGTACCACTACCGGAGAGATTTGTTTTAATACCGGGATGACTGGTTACCAGGAAGTGTTTACTGATCCCAGTTATTTCGGGCAGATCCTGATCATGAACAGTGCCCATATCGGGAATTACGGGGTGAGGGATGTGGATGTGGAAAGTGATTCTGTGAAAATTAGTGGTCTGATCGGCCGTAACCTGGAAGATGGATACAGCCGCAAACTGGCCAATGGCTCCCTGAATGATTATCTGAAAAAGCATAATATCGTTTCTATTGAATGTGTGGATACCCGGGCCCTCGTAGCACAGATCCGCACCAAGGGAGCGATGAACTGTATCATCTCTTCTGAAACAACCGACATTGAACTGTTGAAGAAAAAACTGGCGGATGTTCCCAATATGGACGGACTGGAACTGGCGAGTAAAGTGAGTACAACAACTGCCTATGAACTCGGAGATAAAAATGCGCAAGTCAGGATTGCGGTAATGGATTATGGGGTGAAGAAAAATATCCTGCAATGCATGGTGGACCGGGGGGCCTATGTAAAAGTATTTCCTGCCAAAACTCCATTGGAAGAAGTAAATCAGTTTCAGCCCAATGGTTATTTTATTTCCAATGGTCCCGGTGATCCGGCACCAATGGATTATGCCATTCATACAGTAAAAGAAATTCTGAAAGCAGATAAACCGGTATTTGGAATTTGTCTGGGTCACCAGTTACTGGCCCTGGCCAATGGCATCCCCACTTTCAAAATGCACCATGGTCACCGCGGATTAAATCATCCGGTTAAAAATCTGGTTAGTGGACGCTCGGAAATCACCACCCAGAACCATGGATTTGGGGTAGATCCGGAAGCTGTGAGAAAAGCGGAACATATCGAAATCACCCATCTTAATCTCAATGACCAGAGTATTGAAGGGATCAGGGTAAAAGGAAAGCCGGCTTTCTCCGTACAATATCATCCGGAAGCCACTCCGGGTCCGCATGATTCCCGCTATCTTTTTGATGAGTTCATCTCCATGATCAGGGAGCAACTGAACTGATTAACTCCGGAATGCTCATTCCATTTTACAGTTCATACAAGGGCTATTGGGTAAATCTTGGCCAAAATGGCTAAAAAAGCCCATTTCCGTTAACATTTCATTAACAGTACCGGCACAAAACCGCAGTTTAACCTGCAAAAACCGCAATTCGCCCTGTTTGCCCTTTTCTCCTGTCTTTCCCGGTTGGACCTTTGTGTTACAAAAACCTGATCAACCATGAAAAAGATAATCGTCATCCTGCTGACCGGCATAATACTGACAGGCTTCAGTACTCCCGTTAACGGACCTGCTTTAGGTGATGTAACCGAACTGACCGGTTACAGACTCAGAAATAATAATGTTAGTCTGAATGATTTCAATCTCTGGGTAATCACAAATGAAGAAGTGTTTGCCCGTGATTTTGAACCCTTACATGATTCCGTGATGCATCCGGCATTTGAAGAGCAAATGGTGTTGGCGGCCAAAGTGGAAACTGCCAATTATGTGTACCGGGTGAAAATCAAAAGAACCGTGGTGAATAACGGAACCCTGCATGTGTATATGAATGTAAGAAAGCATGGTTCAACAGATGATACTGTGATTCCATTAACCATGGTCACTGTACCCAAGGATAAAAGTATCCGGAAAGTACAGTTCTATCATGATAATGTGCTGGTGAAAACCATTCCGATTGTGTCGGTGTATTAAACCCTACCCCCAGCCCCTGAAGGGGAGGAGACTGATACAAATAAGATCGTTATACTAAACCGGGTCCTCGCTTTTTCAAAGAGCGGGGACTCATCATTTTCAACTTTCAACTTTCAATTTTCAATTTATTTAAAGCTGCCGCCGGGGCTAAAGCCGCCGGCGGAGACTTTCCTCCCCAATTTCCCTTAAATTCGAATCATGAAGATCGCTATCATCAATGGTCCCAACCTGAACCTGCTTGGAAAGCGGGAAACGGATATCTATGGGAACCAACCCTTCGAAACTTACCTGGAAGAATTGCAAAAGAAATTCCCGGAGATTCAGTTTACCTATTACCAAAGCAATGTGGAAGGAGAGCTGATCAATGCACTGCAGCAGTATGGATTTGATCAGGATGGTATTGTATTCAATCCCGGAGGTTATACACATACTTCAGTGGCCATTGGCGATGCGATAGCCGCGATCAAGGCCCCGGTGGTGGAAGTTCATATCTCCAATGTACATGCCCGGGAATATTTTCGTAAACTATCACATGTTAGTGCGAAAGCGGCTGGCAGTATTTTCGGATTGGGATTGAAAGGATATGAACTTGCGGTCAGTTACCTGCTCTCCCGTTAAATAATTCATGGCTGGCTACGGGTAAAGCCTCATGGCAGCTTTGATCAGCTGAGCGATTCATTCATAAGGACTGATACATATCAGTAGTTTTTATAAGCATCATCAGTTGAAGCTTTTTTAACCTTCCTAGTTTTGCAGCATGAAATTACCCGTTGTTTATCAAACCGCAGAACAGGCATTGTCTGTTATCCAATCCGGCCATCGTGTATTCGTGCAGGGCAGTGCCCAAACCCCTTTATATCTTTTACGCGAATTAGGCAAACGTGCCGCTGAACTCCGTGATGTAGAGCTTACATTCATCACTGTGCAGGGAGATATTGAACTGGACAAACCCGAGTACCAGGATTCCTTTCATATCAATTGCATGTTTGTATCTGAATCAGTCCGTAAGGCAGTGAATGAAGGCCGAGCTGATTTTGTTCCGGTCTTCCTCAGCGATATTCCGGATTTATTCCGCAAGCAAATGCATATTGATGTAGCCCTGGTACAGGTGTCACCGCCGGATGAACATGGATATTGTTCCCTTGGTGTGTCCGTTGATATTGCCCGCAGTGCCGTTAATACCGCTACCCATATTATTGCCCAGATCAACCCGAGAGTCCCGCGTACCCATGGTGATAGTCTGGTTCATACCAAACGGTTTACCAGTATGGTTTATCAGGAAGAGGAACTGCCGCAAGTTGATTACGGATCCAAAGTAGGTCCGGAAGAACTGACCATTGGCAAAAGAATTGCTGAACTGATTGAAGATGGCAGCACGATTCAAATGGGAATCGGTACCATTCCGGATGCCGTATTAAAATCACTGGGCAATCATAAGAACCTGGGAGTACATACCGAAATGTGCAGCGATGGGATCATTGATCTTTTTGATAAGGATGTGATCAATAATTCCATGAAACGGATCCACCCCAATAAAACAGTAACCGGTTTTGCCGTGGGCACCCGCAGACTCTACGATTATGTTCACGATAACCCTGCCTTTGTATTTCTGGATATTGACTATGTCAATGATCCACATGTGATCCGCAGGAATCCGAAAGTGGTAGCTATCAACAGCGCCATTGAAGTGGATATCACCGGTCAGGTTTGTGCCGATTCTATTGGCACCACCCAGTACAGCGGGATCGGCGGACAAATGGATTTTATGCGGGGGGCAGCATTAAGTGAAGGTGGCAAACCCATCATTGCATTGACCAGCCGAACCGCCAAAGGGGTAAACCGGATTGTTCCTTTTCTGAAACCAGGGGCAGGAGTGGTCACCACCCGCGGGCATATCCATTATGTAGTTACCGAATACGGAGTGGCCTATCTTTTTGGCAAGAACCTGCGGCAAAGGGCCAAGGCACTGATCAGTATTGCCCATCCGGATGACCGGGAAATGCTGGAAAAATGCTGTCATGACCGGTTTCACCAGTTTTGAGTTCCTGTTTTTCAGGTAGAAATAATTGCAAAGGGTGGATTATCTTTAGTCCACCCTTTTACATACCCAAAACCAGACATATGAGAAAGTTAGTTTTTATCCTCCCGGCATTTTTTGCCTTTGCTTCTTTTGCCCAGAAGCTTACTCCCGTACAGATTGCAGAGCGAAATAAGCCCGGAACGGTGATGATCCAGGCTACATTTAAAGGAACGGTAACAGCCATTCAGCCTGTCGTTGATGAAGCCGGTGCCGGAGAACTTGCAACTGCCATCAGACAGGAACTGGAAAATGCAGGAACCTTTACCACTGATCTTTTCTGGAGCACTTATATCAAGGCTTTTTGTCAGAATATTGATAAGTACATGACCCGGGGTACTGAAAAAATTTCCAAGCAATTAAATACCACCATGGTGGGTTCAGGGTTTATTGTGACGCCCGACGGGTATGTGATCACCAATGCGCACGTGGTGGATGAAAATGATGAGTCCACCAAACAAAGCTTTGCCGAGCAGGCTTTTCAGGAGATCATGGAAAATGATGCCAAGGAAATTGAAAAGAGCATGGGCCGAAAGCTTACGGAAGATGAAAGAAAGGACCTGACTACTGCCAATGCCTGGTATTTTTCCCAAACCCTTGAAGTGGAAAGGATCGATAAAGAGTTTAGTGTGGTGATTGGTATTTCCGGAAAAGGGGGCAATATTGAACCCATGTTGGTACCGGCCAAACTCGTGACCCAGGGTGCAGCCATCCCTGGAAAAGATGTGGCGATTTTAAAGCTGACAAAAAAACATGAGTATCCAACGATCCGTATTGGGGATGATAAGGAAATGCGGGTAGGTGATCAGGTATTCGCCATCGGGTATCCGGCGGTGGCTACTTTCCATCCCCTGATTTCTGAAGAATCTATTTCAGAAGCCACCTTAACACGCGGACTGGTGAGTGCCAAAAAGAACATGAAAGATGGCTGGGAAGTATTACAAACGGATGCATCTATCACACACGGAAACAGTGGTGGTCCGGTATTGAATGAATACGGGGAAGTGATTGGTCTCGCCACATTCGGCAGTATCGATTACCAGCGGAATGCCGAAGTACAGGGGATGAACTTTATCGTACCGGTTACCATTGTAAAAGAATTTATCCGCAAGGCCAAAATCGAACCCGGAATGAGTGATATCTCGCTGGATTTCGAAGAAGCACTGGATCTCTTCGATGAAGAACGTTA
>DAORJS010000195.1:0-5228 GCA_035439185.1 Chitinophagaceae bacterium | reverse complement strand
GAAGGGATTGTACCCATCTGGCTGAATGATTTTTCAAAAAACAAAACCCCTGCCGGAACAGCTGCCGAACAAAAAACAAAACCGGTAACCGTGATCTACCCGGGAACAGCAAAAAAAGATTCTTTCAGAGTACCGCTGATCGAAACCGGCAAAACACCCAAAGTGATCTCCAGAACAGCAGATAGTAAATTCCTGCTGGTGAGCAACTGGCACAGCCGCAATAACAGTGTACTGGAGTTGAATAAAGACCTGTATCCTTTTGGTAAAGTAATCAGCACCATTCCGGTTTCTGCTATCCCCAGAGGAATTGTGGTGGATGATAAAAACAATAAATCCTATATCGCTGTAATGGGTGGTTCTACCATTGCAAGGGTGGACAATACCACCTGGCAAACCGACAGTATCCTGAATGTATGGAGCAGCCCAAGACATGTGGTGATGGATACCAGCGGACATATTTTTGTTTCCTACAACAGCATGGGCACGATTGCCTGTCTGGAAGCCGGTACCGGTAAAACATTATTCACCGCTTCCACCCATTCGCAACCGAGGACCATCGTGCTTTCCAAAAATCACAAATTCATCTTTGTTACCTGCTATACGAGTGATTATGTAGATGTGTATAAGATCAACGAGAACAGCTTTGAGAAAGTGGCATCTTTGCCCTGTGGCGGGCATCCGGTTGGGGTTGATATATATGAAAATGATGAGGTGCTGGAAGCCTGGGTTTGCAGTTATAGTAATGGGGCGATTAATATTTATAGTTTCAGGAAGAAGTAGTTGGAATGTTGACAGGTTGACAAGTTGGAAAGTTGATTAGCCAGGAAGTACATAATTTAGGGTCAGTCGAGCAGTTGCAGGTTGTCAGAAGATAAAGTGAAGAGTTATGAAATTTTCGCATTTACACGTACACACGCAGTTTTCACTGCTCGATGGAGCAGCATCCATACAGAATTTATACAAAAAAGCCATCAAAGATGAAATGCCTGCACTGGCGATCAGTGACCACGGTAATATGTTTGGGGTGTTTGAGTTTGTGGCAGAAGCTTATAAACACAAGGATGAAAACGGAAAGGTGAAAGTAAAACCTATTGTGGGTTGTGAGTTTTACATTACAGCCGACCGGCACCAGAAGACTTTTACCAAGGAGCAAAAAGACCCGAGGCATCATCAGATTTTATTAGCCAAAAATGAAGAAGGTTACCGTAACCTGATCAAATTAACTTCACTTGGGTTTATTGAGGGGATGTACAGCAAGTATCCCCGGATTGATAAGGAACTGATCCTTCGTCACCACAAAGGACTGATCGCCACCACCTGCTGTCTCGGCGCCCTGGTACCACAGGCTATTTTGAAAAAAGGAGAAGAAGAAGGTGAGAATGAATTCAAATGGTGGCTGAATATTTTTCAGGAAGATTATTATGTCGAGCTGCAGAAACACGGAATGCCCGAACAGGAAAAAGTAAATGAAGTTCTGATCAAACTGGCCCGCAAATACAAGGTAAAGATCATCGCCAGTAATGACTCACACTACGTGGAGCAGGATGATTACAATGCCCACGATATCCTGCTTTGTATCAATACCGGAGAAAAATTTGCCACGGAAAAACAACTGGACTTCACCGACGATGATGTCCATTCCAAAAACAAACGGTTTGCCTTCCCTAACGACCAGTTCTACTTCAAGACCACGGAAGAAATGAGCAAGGTGTTTGCCCATTTACCAGAAGCCATTGACAATACCAATGAAATTGTTGACAAGGTTGAATTGCTGAACCTGACCCGCGATATTCTCCTGCCTAATTTTCCGATTGAGAAAAAATTCCAGATCCATACCAAAGAAGAAACGATCGGAAAGAATGTGATCAGTCCGGAAGCCCTGAACCAATGGGAATACCTGAAGCATATCACCATGGAGGGTGCTGCCCGGCGCTACTCTGACTTAACGGATGAGATCAGAGAAAGAATCGACTTCGAATTATTCACCATCAAAACAATGGGATTTGCCGGCTACTTCCTGATTGTAGGTGATTTTATCAGGGCTGGAAGAGATAAGGGTGTATTTATTGGTCCGGGCCGTGGTTCTGCAGCCGGATCGGTGGTGGCTTATTGTATCGGCATCACCAATATTGATCCGATCAAGTACAACCTGCTGTTTGAAAGGTTCCTGAATCCTGACCGGAAGTCCATGCCCGATATTGATACGGACTTCGACGATGAAGGCCGTCAGAAAGTGATTGACTATGTTGTTGAAAAATATGGCAAGAACCAGGTAGCACAGATCATCACCTATGGTACCATGGCTGCCAAAATGAGTATCAAGGATGTGGCCAGGGTGATGGACCTGCCATTGCCTGAATCCAATGCATTGGCCAAACTGATTCCTGAAAGACCAGGCATTGAATTGAAAAGGGTGTTGCACGCTCCCATGAAAGCAAAGGAGGGTGAAAAATCTTTAGAAGAAAAAGATGGACTGGGAAATGATGACCTGGAGAATGTAAAAAAGATCAGGGAAATTTATAAACAGGAAAATACTTTAGCCGGTCGGGTATTGCATGAAGCAGAAAGACTGGAAGGCTCAGTTCGTAATACCGGTATCCATGCAGCCGGAATCATCATTGCACCCCGTGATCTTACTGAACTGATCCCGGTGGCCATCGCCAAAGACTCCCCCTTATGGGTCACACAGATAGAAGGAAACGATATTGAAAGCGCCGGTGTAATCAAGATGGACTTTCTGGGACTGAAGACCCTGACCATCATTAAAAATGCCCTGGTCCTGATTAAACAGAACCATGGGGTTGAAATTGATATTGACCAGATCCCGTTGGATGATGAAAAAACATTTGCCCTTTATCAGCATGGATCCACGATCGGCACTTTCCAGTTTGAAAGCCCCGGTATGCAGAAATATCTCCGGGAACTCAAGCCGGATAAATTCG
Source organism: Chitinophagaceae bacterium (assembly GCA_035439185.1). GTDB lineage: Bacteria > Bacteroidota > Bacteroidia > Chitinophagales > Chitinophagaceae > JJ008. The sequence continues at coordinate 2,286 of DAORJS010000195.1, read as the reverse complement.
GCGACCTGATTGCCATGAATGCCCTCTATCGTCCGGGGCCATTGGCCTATATTCCCAACTTTATCGACCGTAAACATGGCCGTGAGGCGATCTCTTATGACCTGCCAGAAATGCAGGAATACCTGGAAGAAACTTATGGTATTACCGTGTACCAGGAGCAGGTGATGTTGCTGGCACAGAAACTGGCCGGCTTTAGTAAGGGGGATGCGGATGTACTCAGGAAGGCAATGGGTAAAAAACAAAAGTCGGTGCTCGACAAAATGAAAACACAGTTCATTGAAGGCGCCACAAAAAAATTATTACCAGCGGAAAGACTGGAAAAAATATGGACCGACTGGGAAGCTTTTGCCCAATATGCGTTTAATAAATCGCATTCCACCTGTTATGCATTTGTAGCCTATCAAACGGCTTATTTAAAAGCGCATTACCCGGCAGAATACATGGCAGCTGTGCTGAATAACGCCGGCAGTATTGATAAGATTACTTTCTTCATGGAAGAATGTAAAAGAATGGGGTTAAAAGTGCTGGGACCTGATATCAATGAATCGTTAAAAGGTTTTGCAGTGAACAGCCGGGGTGAAATCCGTTTTGGATTGGGCGGTTTAAAAGGGGTGGGTGAAGCTGCTGTGGAAGGAGTCATCAGTGAAAGACAGAAAAGAGGATCCTTTACCACTGTATTTGATTTTATCAAGAGGATCAATCACCGTACAGTCAATAAAAAAACACTGGAAAGTCTGGCCTATGCCGGCGCTTTTGATTGCTTTACGGAATTACACCGGGCCCAGTATTTCAATATACCCGAAGGAGAATCAGTAAATGGCCTGGAAAAAATTATCAAGTTCGGACAGATCTTTGCCAACCAGCAAACCAATAATGCCCATACTCTTTTTGGAGACCTGCCGGTGAGTATGGAAATTCCTCCACCCCGTTTACCTGATTGCGAGCATTGGCCTTTAACGGTGCAACTGGATCATGAAAAAGAAGTAACGGGAATGTTCCTGAGCGGACACCCACTCGATCATTACCGGTTTGAGATGAAACATTATGGTGTAACACCCTTGGCTGATTTCAATGAGTTCAAGGATTCCATCCGGCTCCAATCCAACCCCGGCCGGCCTTTACGGATACTGGGATTGGTGGCAGAGGCCCAGCACCGGATTGCCAAGAGCGGAAACAAATATGGGAATTTTGTAATCGAAGATTATTCGGGAAAGACAGATATTGTTTTATTCAGTGAGGATTATCTCCGTTTAACTCCTGTTCTTCAACAGGGCAGTACGGTATTTATTACCGGTTTCTTTAAACCCCGTTATAACCGGGATGAATTTGAATTCAAGGTAACCGGTGTTTCACTGGCAGAGAGCATGAAAAAAACCATGACAAAACAGGTCAATATTGAAGCCCACCCGAAAGACCTGAGCCCTGAAATGCTGCAATTCCTGGAGAAAAATGTCAGGGCATTTCCGGGAAAAGCGACCCTCAGATTCACTTTATCAGAACCGAGGAATAAAATGAGGATCAGTCTGGTAAGCATGAGCGGAGGCATTGAAATGAATGATGAACTGATCCAGTTTCTGGAACAAAAACCCGAACTGGAGGTGCAGGTACAGAGCGTCTGACTGCGTCTGACTGCGTCTGACGTCTCGAAGAGCGTCTGACGCCTAAACTTAAGCGACAGACGCCTCTAAAAGTCCAGCCATCCCGTCAGCCCCTTCTGCCAAGTTTTGCACAAATTTGTGCCATCCCTTCAGGTTAAAGCGCTTGGGCTTAAATTTGTCTCCCTGTTTAATAAGCCGAATCTAAAAACAAAAACTAAATTGAATACAATGGCAAAAGAATTCACAGATGCAAATTTTAAATCGGATGTACTCTCCTCTGATAAACTGACCGTAGTAGACTTTTGGGCGGAATGGTGTGGTCCCTGCCGTGCGATTGGTCCGGTGATTGAAGAACTGAGCAAGGAGTATGACGGAAAGGTTAATGTGGGCAAACTGAATGTGGACCATAATCCTGAAGTATCCATGAACTATGGTATTACTTCCATTCCGGCTATCCTCTTCATCAAAGGTGGTCAGGTGGTTGACAAACTGGTAGGTGCACAACCGAAGTCAAACTTTGTAAAAAAGATTGAATCACATATTTAAGTCTGACCTCTGAAATTTTTAAAACCCCGTCAACGGCCAGTGCCCTGACGGGGTTTTATTTTTCAGTTCTTGACTTTTTTAAATTGACAACTTTCCTCTCTGCAGTCCTTGCCCTGATGTCGATATTTATTTTAATGTTTTA
>DAORJS010000194.1:0-5264 GCA_035439185.1 Chitinophagaceae bacterium | reverse complement strand
CGCCAGCTGGTCCCCGAATTTGAAAAATTATTAAACACCATCAAGCACCTCGAAAAAGACCGCTTCCAGACCCGTTCCTTTGCCTATCTCGATATCATTTCATGGGTGGAAAGTAAAGTGTACAACAAAGGAATGAATGAAGTGATTGCGGAGAAGTATCGGGCGAGTAAGAGGAGGTAGGGGGAGAGGCAAGTGGCGAGTGGCTAGTGGGATTTTCTTTGATGCGTTGACTGACCTCCAAGGTCGGCATCAGCAGGGAGAGGGGATGGTGAATGGGGTTTGGCGAGTAGGGGGAGGCGAGTGGCGAGTAGCGAGTGGCGAGTGGGGTCTTCTGATAGGCCTTGTTTCAAATGAATCAGCAACAATATCTTACTGGTCACCATCAATAAAACGCTGCGAATATTTTTGTTTCTTTTATTTCAAAGAAAGTTAAACGTTTCAACATTCTATGCCCCAGAGGTGCACCACTTCGGTGATTTTAGTTTTATCAGGTAACATATAAAAAATTGACAATCTCATCAGCCTTTTTATTGCAATTCGGGCAAAACAAGTCTCGCGCTTTGACTATTATCTTTTCATCTCTATTCCATTTATTTTCATTATCCAGAACCCTGAAAATAGCGCCGAATAAAATTAGTGTATCACAAATACCCTCAAACCCGGATAGCTGTAAGTATGAATTTTCTTATATTCGGATAGACACAAGGATGATAAATCTATTAAACATATTAAAATGCGTGTACTTTTAACAGGACTTATGATTTGTGTCTTGCTGGTCATGCAATCAGCAGCCCAGGGAGACAGGGGGGTAAAACCTGTTGATAAACCACCGGTCAAAACTAAGGACCGCTTGGCACTGGTCATTGGCAATTCATCTTACAGTTCAGTAAGTCCATTAACAAATCCTTCTAACGATGCAGACAGTATGGCACAATACCTGCGCAAACTGGGCTTTGATGTATTGTTGCATAAAGATCTTGGACTAAAAAAAACAAAAGAAGTAATTGCTGATTTTCAAACCAGGTTAAATGAATATGAAGTAGCACTTTTTTATTATGCCGGACACGCAGCTGAATCAAAAGGAGAAAACTATCTCTACCCTGTTGATGCCAGTCCGTTAACTGAATCTGATGCAGTCGATGAATGTTATTCGCTGAACCGTTTATTAGGCAATATGGAGGAAGCCCGGGTTCGAATACGTATCATTATCCTGGATGCCTGCCGGAATAATCCTTTCAAGGCTAAGTGGACCAGGAGTACCGGCGAACAAGGCTTAGCCAATATGAAATCTTCCGCCAGGGGAACGCTGATTGCTTTTGCGGCTCAGCCCGGTGCCACAGCTGAAGACGGAAAGGGAAAAAACGGCACCTATACACAAAGTCTGATACGGCACCTGACTACTGTCAACCAATCGGTCAACGACATGTTTACCCGTGTTACCCGCTCAGTAAAGGAAGCTACCGGAGAAAAACAGGAACCTTATACTGTGAGTTCACTGGATGATGTTTATTATTTAAATCATGACCCTAATGCACCGATGGCTCCTACGATTGTGTATGTTAACCAGGCCTCGGCCCTTTCAGATGATGGCAAAAAAGAATTGGCCAGCAGAAAGAATACTTCTTCAGTCTTCAATATTCAATCACTCAATGGAATCAGATATGAAGAAACGACCAGTAATAATTATATCAGCTTTACTGGTGTTACAGGATCAATTGTTAACTTCTCCGGAAAACTGCTGGGTTATGCAGTTTCCGGAAAAATGAAACAAAATGGTAAACTGAATTTTCAGGTTACAGAGGGAAATGCTACAGGTAATCTTAGCTTTAGTGCAGATGGTACACAACTCATGTTGAATATGTACATTAAGGAGGCTAGGCAAACGAGAGATTTTTCCATGAAAAAAAAGAAATAACTGGTTTATTGACGGGGTGTCTGAGCTGGTGCCGGGTTTTGAGGGGGCTGATAATTTTTACTGATCCTGCCCATGGCTTTGTATTTTTCTTTGTTAACCTGCGCTTCATCTGAGACAACCTGTTTCAGGAGCTCCCATTGTGATTTTTGCTGACCGTTCAGGCGGGCTTCGATTTTTTCAATTTCCTTCATGGATTCAATATAACATTTATCAGAAGCGGGGCTCAGGTTACTCATGATATGCATTGCAGAATCATAATAATTTTTCTTGCTGTAATTTTCAGTTTGTGCAAGTGCCACATAGGCCTTTAGTTTTACCAGGTTTTTATTACATACATCTTCAATATAAGTGGCATATACTTTCTGAGAGGCATCCCAGGCCTCTGAATAACAGGGAGCCCCGGTGGGGATGGAAAAATACAATGCAATAGATGCCTCATAATTCTTAAGTTTAAGGAACTGTTCAGCCTGGACTAAGACCTCATTACAATTGGCTGCATAATAGGCATCAATTTTTTTTCTGGCATCTAAAAAAAAGGCCACCAGTTCTTTATCTTTTGGCTGCAAATTATTGATTGCTGAAGCGATGGCTTCATCTTTACTGGATCCGGATCCAGTAAGGTTTCGGCTCATACTATGGAAAGTTGCTTCCCCTATCTGGTTCCAGGAAGTTCTTTTTACCCGCAGGGTCAGTTCACAATCTGCCAGATAAACGGAAGCCATACCTGTTTGGCTGGATGATACAGTAACTACATCAAAATCGGTAACGGCCAGAAATGAACTGTATCCAATTTCTGCAATGCTGCTTTGGTTGATGATCTGCGTGAGTTTCCGGTATAAGCGGTCTTGCAGGATTTCCTGTTGTTTTTCGGGAACATTCAGCAGGTTAACGGATCCCCTGCTCACAAAAATTTTAACCGTATTACCAGCCTCTCCCTGCTGGCCATAGCAGCTAGCTAGCAACAGAAAAAATAAACCCGTGAAAATTAATTGCTTTTTCATAACGGACTTATAAGATTGTAATAATTATTTTGTTGTTGGTACCGATTTCACGACGGATTTCTATTTTCAGGGAACGGAGATATTTTAATATATCCGTGTAAAGGTTTTGACCAGTGTAGCGCTGTGCCGGATTATCCGGTTTCATCAGGGGGATGCGTACATCGGAAATGATCATTTTATTGGCTACTACCCCCTGATTATTATATACTCCTTTCAGGGCATGTGCCTGAAACCACTCGTCGATCAGTTCAGACAGGATTTTACCTTCAGTCCCGGCATTTTTATCAAAATTCCATTCTGAACCCGGGGCCAATGTAAATTCAACATAAACCGATTGACCATTCGCGGCAATTTCATCAAATTTCTGTTGAAGTAAATTAAGAAATTCATCTGCTGCTTTTTCTATAGCGATAGTGGTAAGGCGGCCAATATCCTCCGTTTGAAACATAGGGCCGGTAATGGGTTTTGATGCGAGGCTATTACCGGTTCCGGTTTGGTAAGCATCCAGAATGATATTCACACTTTTAGCACTACGTCCGGGGTGATCGACCACATCCAGTTTAGTTTCTACATAGATATCAGCACCGGAACTTTCGAGTATCATTGTTTTAATATCACTGCTGTTGCCAGCTGATTTGTTCAGTAGCTGGTTTTCTTTCATTTGTTTCAACGACTGATCAAAACTGCGCAGGTTGGCACCGCGTTTTTGCAAAGCCTCATTGATTTTGGCAATGGCAATCTGAATGTTAGTATTATTGTCATAGTAGACTTTCATATCCTGGCCATCGCTTACCCGGGGAATAACCATGATCTTGGGTTTAATGGTGCCCGGTGTATTATTTGCCTGTGCCATTCCGGGCTGGAACTGGTTCAATAGCAGAAGGAAGAAGAGTAATTGTTTCATAAACGGGTTTGAGAAGTTTGCGGCAGTTATTTATTTAACAGTGATTTCCAGAGTTGCTTTTGCAGTTAGCTTTTCCTGAAGAACACGAGCTCCATCAGTGATTTTACAAACGGACACTTCTCCCTGGATTTCTTTGATTTTGATCTCTGCAATTTTTTTACTTCGTTTAACTGATTTTCCATTTCCAAGGTCCAGTACTTCAACCTCGCTCACCAAAAAATCGGCACCTTTGCTGAAGGATTCATCCACACCACTGACCAGAACTGTTTCGGCCACGCCTTTTTTATCAGTGTCTTCAACCTTAATAATTCTGATATCGTTACTATAGGACTCGCTGATCCATTCAGCCAGCATTTTTTTGGCAACCTTCAATCCATTCAGTAACGCTTCATCACGCGTTTCACCGGTAGCACTTAGGCCATTACCGAGGTTCAGCAACTTGCCCGATTTATACTCTGCGGTATTAAAAAATTTCTGGCTGATGACTTCTCCGGTCTCCACATTGCTGAGTTGAGTGGAAAAGCGAATATGTGCGGTATATTCGGTTTGACTTTTCTGTGTCAGCAGATTTTGTTGTCTTTTCGACTCAAGTTTAACTTCGGCTACCGAACCAGTGATGATCTGCTGGGCACCCAGTAATTTACCCTGTTTTACCAGTCCCGATGCTTCCATGGAATGCTCCTTGATCTGAAAGTCCAGTTCTTTGACCAGCGCACTGTCGTGAGAACGGTCGAGGACCTGCAGGTTTGATTTTTTTCCCAGTAATTCCATCAGTGACTGCTGCAATTCAGCTGCTTTGATTTTATTATCCCGGGTGGCGGCACTAAAGGGAAAGACGGCAACAGTGGTTTTTTGCGCACTGATTTCTGTGAGGCATACGAATAGCAGAAAAAGGGCGGAGAGTCCTTTGTACATAACAGGTTGGTTGGTTAACTGACAAATCAGCAGGGTATTAAACCTTGCTGTTTGTATCAAATATGGTTAATAGAATCAGGCTCACGGGTCCGGATCATTTTAAAATCGAAGCAAGCAAAACCGGATTTTGGATTTTACCACGGGTGGATTGGGATCTTTCAAAATAAATTAAATGTAACGGAAAGCCCCGAAAGTAACAATACCCCGGCGTGGGTATTTCACCGTTATTTCACCCTTTTTTAATGGATAGTATTTTGAAATATTGGGATTCTGACAAATCGGAGGCACTGAGACAAAAATTAGTGGCGAGTAGCTAGTGGGGTCTTCTTTGAAGTGTTGACTGATCTCCAAGGCCGGCATCAGTAGGGAGAGGGAATGGTGAATGGGGTTCGGCGAGTGGCGAGTGGTAAGTGGCGAGTAGCGAGAGGGAAGTGGGGCCTTCTGTGATGAGTTGGTTGATCTCAATGGTCGGCATTAACAGGGAGTGGGAATGGTGAATGGGGTTTGGCGAGTAGGAGAGGCGAGTAGC
>DAORJS010000193.1:0-5271 GCA_035439185.1 Chitinophagaceae bacterium | reverse complement strand
ATGGTCCTTTCTTCAGTGGCCAGTTGTTTGAGCAGGGTCTGCCTCCCCTTTTTCATAGGCAAAAACCCCTCAAAACAAAACCGGTTGCAAGGAATACCACTATTGACCAGTGCGGGTACAAAAGCCGTGGGGCCCGGGAGCGATTCCACTTTCACCCCGGCACGGATACATTCCCTGACCAGTAAAAAAGCAGGATCTGAAATACCAGGTGTACCGGCATCAGTAACCAGTGCCATTTTTTTACCGGCCTGTAATTGTTCTACGATATGCTGCAGCACTTTGTGTTCATTGTGCTGGTGATAGGGTGATAAGGGTTTCTGAATCCCAAAATGATTCAGGAGGTGGGAACTGGTGCGGGTATCTTCAGCCAATATCAAATCCACTTCCTTCAGCACTTCAAGCGCCCGAAGGGTGATGTCCTTTAAATTACCAATGGGGGTGGGAACTAAGTAGAGCATGGAGCGTTAAATGTGAGAATGTGCAGGTGTGATGAATGTGAGAATGAGAGACCGTAATTAAGTGAGTTTCATTCCCACATTCTCACATTTTCACATTTTCACATTCTCACATTTTCACATTCTCACATTTTCAAATTACTGTACTGAAACTTCAAAATATTCCATCACCGGATTACTCAGGAGTTTGCGGCTGGCTTCTTCGGCAATAGTCTTTGCCTTCTCCGGAGAATCAGCATTGACCTGCAGGGTGATATTCTTGCCGATCCTGACATCTTCCACGCCGCCAAGTCCGAGGTTTTGCAAACCGCCCATCACCGCTTTACCCTGCGGATCGAGCAGTTCTTTTAAGGGCATTACTTTTATCTGTACGGTATATGTCATGCATTTTTATTTTGGAAGAGCAAAGATACAACAACATAGGCGAGCACCACGAGTGGAATGGCCAGCCATTTCAGCAATATAAAACCCACGATCGCCAGCAACAGGATCAGGTATTTGGGCCAGTTTTCCGCTACACTGAAATTTTTAAATTTAAGTGCCATCAGAGGCAGGCGGGATACCATCAGCCAGCTCAGGCCGGCAATAATGCCATATAATACCCATTTATTGAGGAGTAGTTTGTTGATCCACTCGGCATTCACATTCCAGTAAATCAAGGGAAGAGCCGCCACAAAAATTCCGGCGGCCGGAACCGGCATTCCCTTGAATGAATCGGACTGAGCTGGATCCAGGTTAAACCGGGCCAGTCGCCAGGCAGCCGCACAGGGCAGAATAAAAGCAGGCAGCAGCCATATCAGTGAAGTATCCATGGCCGTGGTTTCCCTGGCAAAACTTAACCGGAGAAACTGGTAAAGGATCATTCCCGGTGCCACACCAAAACTCACCACATCGGCCAGGGAGTCCAGTTGTTTGCCCATTTCAGAACCGGCACCCAGCAATCTGGCCAAAAAACCATCGAGGAAATCAACCACCGCTGCAAGACCGATAAATAAGGATGCCATCCAAATAGATTCCGGCATATCAATCCAGGTACTTCCATTTTCATCGCCTGAAATAGCAATACCATTCTGCATCATGAATACAATGGCGATACAACCAAAAAACAGGTTCAGCAGTGTAAACAGATTGGGGATTTGCTTCATAATGCGAACATAGGTAAATGTGAGAATATGAGAATGTGAAGATGTGAAAATGAAAGCTGCGAAAATGTGAAGGTGTGAAAATTATCTCAATCGGGTTCTAACTTATTTCCACATTCCCACATTCCCATATTCCCACATTCCCACATTTTCACATTCTCTTCATCAGTGTCTCAATTTCTTCCACTGTGATCGGAATATTCTTCATCAGATCCTTGTGACCATTCCGGGTAATCCAGAGATTATTTTCAATCCTTACCCCCATTTGTTCTTCTTCAATATAAATACCCGGCTCTACGGTAAACACCATCCCGGCTTTGATCGGTTCGGTACGGGTGCCCAGATCATGTACATCCACACCCAGGTGATGGGAAATTCCATGGTAAAGATATTTGCGGTAAGCCCTGTTCTCCGGGTCTTCATTCTTTACATCCGATTTCCGGATCAGTCCGATTTTCAAAAACTGTTGGGTGGCTTCCTCTCCTACTTTATCTGTATAATCAAGAATCGTGATTCCTGGTTTCAGGATGCTTTTGGCATAATCATGCAGGTGCAGACAGGCATTATACACTGTTTTCTGACGGCGGGTGAATTTTCCGTTCACCGGTACCGTACGGGTAAGGTCGGCACAATAACCGCCATACTCAGCACCAAAATCCATAAGAATGAGTTCGCCATCCTTACATTCTTCGCTATTGGATACATAATGCAGGGTACGTGCCCGGTCGCCACCGGCAATGATACTGCCATAGGCCTCTCCGGTAGCACGCTGACTCAGAAATGAATGCACAATCTCTGCTTCAATTTCATATTCCATCACACCGGGTTTGATAAACTGCAACAACCGGCGGAAAGTATTTTCGGTGATATCAATCGCTTTTTGCAGGACCTCCACTTCCAGTGCCGTTTTAATGGCCCTGACTTCTTTCATGATTTTAGCAGCACGCAGGTATTGATGAAGGGGATAGCGGCTCTTCATTTCATCTATAAAACGGTAATCTCTTGAACGCACCAGACTGGCCTTGCGGTCATTCTCATTACTGTCAAGATAGATGGCATCAGCTAAATGAATCCAGGGTTGTAATAATCCGTCCAGACTATCCAGCCAAACAATGGTTTTTATTCCACTGATATCCTGTGCCTCTTTTACTCTCAGTCTTTTCCCATCCCATTTTTCCTTGAGTTCATTCGGACGAACCAATACCAGCACTTCCCGGTATTTAGGATCGGGATTATCCGGAAAAAGAATAACCATACTGTCTTCCTGAGTGATACCACTGAGCCAGAAAAGATCACTGTTTTGTTTGAACCGATAAATCGCATCGCCATTACTTGGCACTTCATCATTACTGGTAAAAATGGCAATGGCGTTTTTTTGCATCCGGCTGATAAAACGTTCTCTGTTTTGTACAAAGATGCCGGGATTAAGAGGTAAGTACTTCATAAGCAGTTAGCAGTTGTTGGTGAATGGGATAAGGCATAACCCGCTAAAGATAATGAGCAAAAGACAAGTGGCGATACTGCTCATCATAATTGGTCAAAAAATCAGTGATTTGATAAATTTCAAAATACCTGTCGCTATTTTGGATTCTTTCGAACACAGAAGGCTTGAAAACCTGCTTTTTTGATCAAACTGCAATAAATCTTGTTTCAATTTCAAAATTTAACACTAACGCCCGTTTGTGCGAACAACCGCTCTCACTTAACTTTGCATCTTCAACAAATCTTGCTTGCAATATGTCAGTACCTGTCGTTAGTATTCCTAAGAAAAGCCTCCTTCGTCTTGGTCTGCAACACTCCGAAACCATTCACTACCAGTTGAGTCCGGAAGAATTAGTACAGGATACCATCCGTATCGGAGAAGGTGTTTTGAATGATACCGGTGCCCTCGTGATCCGGACCGGAGAATTTACCGGCCGCTCTCCCAGAGATAAGTTTACCGTAAAAGATGAAACCACGGCTGACAGCGTTCATTGGAATGATTTCAATATTCCCATTGAACCCAAATATTTTGATATCATTTCCAAAAAAGTTAGTGCCTATCTGGATAGTTTACCCGAGTTATGGGTTCGCGACTGTTATGCCTGTGCCGATCCCCGTTACCGCTTAAATGTGAGAGTGGTGAATGAAAAGCCCTGGAATAATCTCTTTGCTTATAATATGTTTCTCCGCCCTACTGAAGAGGAACTCGAAAATTTTGAACCCGACTGGTATGTGATTTCTGCTCCTGGATTAAAACTGGATCCGGTAGAATGCGGCACCCGGCAACACAATGCAGCCGTGGTTTCTTTTAAACACCGCACTATTTTAATTGCCGGCACCGGATATACCGGCGAAATCAAGAAAGGCATTTTTACCATCCTGAATTATATTCTTCCCCATGAAAAGAATGTACTGAGCATGCATTGCAGTGCCAATATGGGGAAGGATGGAGATACTGCCATCTTCTTCGGCCTGAGCGGAACCGGTAAAACCACCCTTAGCGCTGACCCCAACCGTCAGCTGATCGGAGATGATGAACATGGATGGACCGGGGATAATATTTTCAATTTTGAAGGTGGTTGCTATGCCAAAACAATCAACCTTACTGAAGAAAAAGAACCCGAGATTTTTCATGCGATACGTCCAGGTGCGCTGGTAGAGAATACCTGCTTTTTCCCAGGAACCAATCGGATCAATTTCGACGACGGATCCATCACGGAAAATACCCGCGTATCCTATCCCCTGCATTTTATCAGTAATGCGCAGGAACCTTCGGTAGGTGGATTACCTAAAAATATTTTCTTCCTCACCTGCGATGCTTTTGGAGTACTGCCCCCTGTATCCAAACTGAATCCAGGACAGGCGATGTATCAATTCATTTCAGGATACACCGCCAAAGTTGCCGGAACTGAGGCCGGTGTTACCGAACCCAAACCTACTTTCAGTGCCTGCTTCGGAGCCCCTTTCCTTCCCCTTCACCCGGGTAAATATGCCCAGATGCTGGGAGAAAAAATGAGGGAGAATAAAGTGAACGTGTGGATGATCAATACCGGCTGGACAGGAGGCCCTTATGGAATCGGCAACCGGATGAAGCTGAAATATACCCGTGCCATGATCACTGCCGCACTGGAAGGCAAACTGGATACTGTCAATTTTGAAACCCACCCGGTTTTTGGAATGGCCATTCCAACCAGTTGTCCGGATGTGCCCACCGAAGTACTGAACCCCCGCAATACCTGGGCTGATCAAAAAGCCTATGATGAAAAAGCAGCCTACCTGGCCGGCTTGTTTATCAGGAATTTTGAAAAGTATGCGGATGGTGTTTCTGCCGAAATACTGGCAGCTGCCCCAAAGATCTGATCCCAACAATTAAATGATATGACCCCGGTTATCCAACCGGGGTTTTTTATTTTAACGATGCCTTAAACAGCCATTAAAACATTTATCACGACTTTACGTTGAATAGACCGGGACATGCGGAATTCTATTTTCATATTACTGTTCACCTTTACACCCTTGTTGTTGCCTGCACAGCAAGCAGGTGAAGAACTGCTGGACTGGAGCGCCAGCCGCAAACTGACCTGGGCGGATTATAAAGCCAGTCCGGACCCCAACAGTGAAGCTGCAGCTACCACGGCCTCCTATCTTGCATCTTCCTACAGCATACGGAACGATGATATCAATTACCGGAT
>DAORJS010000192.1:0-5280 GCA_035439185.1 Chitinophagaceae bacterium | reverse complement strand
TTAGCGAAAGCAGGCCTTCGCCAAGGCTTCTGAATAGCCCGCCTTCGCCAAGGCTTCGGCGGGCAAGGCTTCGGCGGGCAAGCAAAAATAACTAAACTAACGCCTGTTTGGAATGATTGTTTACCACAAAAGAGGGGCTTACATTGATTTCACAAAAAGCTCCTGCATTTTTTTGGCTGCATTCATTATACGGACCGGGTTGGGTTTGAAATCCCGGTACTCTTCGGTCAGGAAATCCTTAGCGGTCAGTTCCTTTCCATTGGATTTCACGCTGGACTTGAAGACTATACCTTTATTATTAAAGTAAACCCGGGTTTCCCATTCATTCCCTTCTTCCCCTTCATGGGAATAGTAAAAAAGCAGTTTGCCATCCTTAAACAGGTACTCTTCGTTGGCCTGGAGATGGGAAGATTTCCGGCTGATATTGATCTTCAGTAATACATTTTTCGGGTTTCTTTCTTCAACGGGCAGGTGATCAGGGGGATCATTATACCAAAAATCAATGGTTTCATTATACAGTCCAACAGCCGGCCAGCTTCTTCCGTTTTTATTGGAAATCCATTGATTCTGGTACAAAGGACCTTCAAATCCCTGTTCAACGGATTCCGTGATCTGTTTGTTTACAGCGGTATAATGGTTTCTGATATCTGTTTCAGTTTGTGCAACAGCAATCAATGGCAGGCTGAACAGCAGGCCCAGGATCAATTTATTCATGAATGTATTTTTTGAAATGTAAATTACCTGACATCAAAATCAACCACCACTTTTTCAGAAATGGGGTGGCTTTGACAGGTGAGGATAAAACCATTGGCCACTTCTTCTTCTTCCAGTCCCCAATGCACATCCATTTTCACTTCCCCTTCCAGTAATTTGGCCTTGCAGGTACAGCACATACCGCCTTTGCAGGCATAAGGAAGATCGGCGCCCTGCTTTAATGCAGCATCCAGAATACTGGTTTCACTATTGAGGGATAAACCGAAATCAAAAGTTCTGCCATCCAGTTTCACAGTAACCTTACTTTCGGGCCCACCTGCTGTGGCAGTATCTTTTTTGGCGGCGGCAGCTGTTTGCTGTCCGGGTGAAGTAAAGAGTTCAAAATGGATTTTCTTTTTTTCAATACCAATCGCTTCCAGATAATCTTTTACAGTAAAGATCATTTCCTCGGGACCGCAAAGAAAAAACTCATCCATTTCTTTCAATGGAATCAGGCTTTTGAGTTCATTCAGTTTGCTGTTATCAATTCTTCCGGAATGAATAGCGGAATCAGTTTTTTCCCTGCTCAATACATGTACCAGATTGAATCGTTGCATGAATTGGTTCTTCAACGCTTCGAGTTCTTCAAAGAAAATGATAGAAGCACGGTTGCGGTTACCATAAACCAATGTAAACTGGCTTTGCGGCTCGGTACTAAGGGTTGTTTTAATGATTGATAAAACCGGGGTAATACCACTGCCGGCCGCAAAGGCGATATAGTTTTTACAATGGGCCGGATCTAATGCAGCATAAAACCTGCCAACAGGCTGCATCACTTCAAGCGTATCCCCGGCCTTGAGTGAAAGATTGGCAAAGGAGGAAAATAGTCCGCCTTCTACTTTTTTTACAGCCACCCGCCATTCCTTGTCAAGCGGACTGGAACAGATGGAATAGGTCCGTCTGACTTCCTGTCCATTGATTTGTGTGCGGAGGGTCAGACTTTGTCCCTGTGTATATTGAAACGCTTCCTGCAGATCAGCAGGCACATCAAATGCGATGGAAACACAATCAGCAGTTTCCTGTCTGACCTCTTTGACCTTGAGGGGGTGAAAGTGAATGGACATGGTTCATTAGGGTTTGCGTAAGCCGTCGATCATGATCTTAAGCATATTCTCTTCCAGTTCTTCGGCACTGATCTTGGCCTTGCTGCGGTGCCAGCTTTCAATACCGCTGATCGCATGGAGGATAATCAATACGGCTGTGGGCGCATCAATTTTCCGGATTTCATTTTTTTCAATCCCTTCATTAATGATGGCTGCAAATTTTTTCCGGTAGTTACGGCGTTGTGACTGAAAATTGGAGAGATAGGGCTCTTCCAGGTGTTTCCATTCCCGGTCGCTTACATATACTTCTTCATAATTCTCCACCATCTGCCTGATGTGAAAGCGAAGCAGGTCTTCAATTTTGCCGATGGAGTTTTTGTTACTGCTTTCAATAATTTCCATATTGGTGAAAAAGATATTGGCAACATCAAAGCAAATGGCTTCCAGGATTTCATTCTTGGAGCGGATATGGTTATAGAGACTTGCTGCCTCAATACCCACCATTTCTGCCAGGTCGCGCATGGATGTAGCGGCGAAACCTTTTTCCCTGAACATTGCGGCTGCCCTGCGGAGGATCAGCTCTTTCTTGGATGCTTTTTTTCTTGCTGCCTTTGCCATATATCAAAGATAATATTAATTAATTATTGGCCGTCGTTCTCAACGCAGTCCCTGATTGGCCAATTAGCTGTAATATTGCGTCCGGAAAACATATTACATAATCAAATTTGTTCCATGTCACTGATCACCGTAGGCACCATGGCCTTCGACGCCATCGAAACCCCATTTGGAAAAACAGACAAGATCGTGGGAGGCTCAGCTACTTATGTAGCGTATGCTGCCAGCAATTTTGTAAAACCGGTGCAGCAGGTTTCCATTGTAGGATATGATTTTCCGGTGGAAGAAATGGAGGAATTAAAGCGCCGGGGGGTACAGATGGATGGGGTGGAAATTGTTCCTGATAAAAAATCCTTTTTCTGGAGCGGCCGTTACCATGAAGACATGAACAGCAGGGATACATTGATCACGGATCTGAATGTACTGGCAGATTTTAACCCTAAAATACCGGAGAGCTATCAGGGTGCGGAATTCCTCATGCTCGGTAACCTGCACCCTTCCACCCAACTGAGTGTGATTCAGCAAATGAAGGAACGTCCAAAACTGATTGCCATGGATACCATGAACTTCTGGATGGCGTCAGCGATGCCGGAACTGACAGAAGTTCTGAAGCATGTGGATATGCTGATCGTGAATGATGCGGAAGCCCGGGAACTGACAGCTCTTTTTTCATTGGTAAAAGCGGCTAAAGCAATTATGAAGATGGGTCCGCGTTACCTGATCATCAAAAAAGGAGAACATGGTGCCCTGCTCTTTCATGGAGATGATGTATTCTTTGCTGCCGCCCTGCCTTTGGAAGATGTATTTGACCCCACCGGAGCCGGGGATACTTTTGCCGGAGGTTTCATGGGACATATTGCCCGTACCGGAGATATTTCATTTGAAAACATGAAACGTGGTATCATCGTTGGTTCAGCTATGGCCAGTTTCTGTGTGGAGAAATTCGGTCCTACCCGTCTGAAAGAAGTAACCAAACCTGAAATTGATGCAAGGATCCAGCTGTTCAAAGACCTGGTGAGTTTTGAAATTGAGCTCGAGTAAGGGTTTGATATCACCGGCTCAGTTGATGCTTCTGTTTTGAAAAACCTACCATTATCTTCCTGCAAGGACGATCAGTTTTTTGATCCGCTCCACACGGCCTTTCCCGTTGAATAATTCTGCCAGCACTACATAATTGCCTGCCGGTAATTTTTTACCTGTTTCACTGAGTCCATCCCAGTTCCAGCTGCCGCTGCTACCCAGCAATACATTCCTGGCCAGGTATTTCACAGGTCTTCCTGCCATATCAAAAATGCTGATACTTCCCATATAACCGGGTTCTGCCAACAGGTACTGAATACTGGTTATATCATCCACCCCATCATTGTCCGGCGAAAAAAGAGAAGGGGTGACAGCTATGATCGCGTCTATATTGTTTTGCATTTTGTATTGCGAATTCCGGTAGGTGGGTGTTCCATATCCTGCTGTGGAAGCGGCACTATGCCAGTTACCGGATACATTGGATGGGCCCGCCGGGTCAATTCTTTCTAACGCCACTCCTTCCGGATTGTCGATCAGTTTAAAATGCCAGTCATCTTTATAATGAACTTCATCCAGAATATTCCCTTGTGCATCGAGGGTAATGACATATCCCTCATCATCCGGAAAGGTTGGAGGCACATCTACCGGTAACAGGAGGTCCGGATTTTTCACCAGATAAAACTGGGTAAGCCGGATCGGGTCACTGGTTGATACCGGATGTTCTTCCGGGAAAATATAAAAAGGCAGGTTACTGAGTGCTTTGATGGAACTGATGACACCACTGCTGTTCCGGTTGGCAATAAACAAGCGGGAGGCATCCAGGATCCGCTTGCCATGATTCAGAAATTCAACATAATCGTAGGCATTTGATTTGGGATTGAATAAAATTTCATTGATGATCCACTCACCGGGTACCGGCTCTGCCGGAATACCGGTGCGAACCTGGTTATAGTTGCCAATGCTGTTTCCTTTACAATCTTTAATATTGGAGGCTGTGATCGTATAAATCTTGTCCCTTAGCAATGCGGTACTGGTTTTGATTTGTACCTGTTGAAAAAGCGGGGGCAAACAAATAGCAGAAAGAATGGTAATACCGGCATCTGCAGAATAATTACCGGGAACAGCAGCACTCAAACTATCAACGGGTTCATCATAAACAAGGATGATGGTCACACTGTCTGTTGTATATGATCTTTTTAACCGGGGCCCCTGCAGATCCGTGAGCGGAGCATCATTGGCATTTTTTTTACCCGGGCTGCCACCGGTTACACTGGTACTGGCTTTCCAGTTGCTGATGCCTGCACAGGGTAAACGGGTATCTGTCATTTCGAGCGACCAGCCTCCTTCTTTTTTCAATTCGTTCTGGTACCATTCGGTCTCATAACTCAAGGCATGTATGATCCGTCCATTGAGAGCTCGCAGATATAACTGATCACCATCATTATCAAGAGAAGGAAAACTTGTGACAGAAATGCAGGCTCCCCATACCGACATAGCAGCAACAGCACTGCTGCTGCATACAATCAGGAAACTATCGGGTTGTAGGGTGAAAGAGGGCATGGGTCCGCTTATACTATTGGCATCACCCAATCGCCAGCCTTGTACATTGATGGCGCTGTTGGAGACATTCTTCAGTTCAATCCATTCTAGATTCGGGAGACCAACCTGCGGAGACGGATCAGCCATGATTTCTGTGATCAATACATCATACCGGTTTTGCGCAGTCAAACAAACAGGTGTAAGTATCAACAGCAAAAAGACTATTTTTTTCATGCCTTGAAAATAGAAAGGCCTTTATTTGAAACCATGGGATAAAAACGGCCGGAAGAGGTGAAAAACAACAGTCATT
>DAORJS010000191.1:0-5286 GCA_035439185.1 Chitinophagaceae bacterium | reverse complement strand
CGCTCAATACAAAGAAGAAATTATACTTCATTGAACCATTCCAGAATGATAATGAAGAAGTGATTGATGAAGATGCCAAACCGGTGGCTAAGCCTAAAACAACTCCTGTTACCACAAAAAAAGGAGGGATAATTTATAATTACTATAATATCACTGATACCGGAGAACGAAAGAAAATGCACGGCTTTATCGCCCGGCATATCTGGACCACCCAGAAAATGAAGCCTTCAGCTGATGCCTGTATGATGAAAGACAGCATGATCATTAAAACAGATGGATGGTATATTGATCTGCCGGACTTTAACTGCCCCATCCGGTATAAACCAACCCAGAGTCCAAATGGCGGCTATCAGAAACCAGACTGTATGGATCGCTTTGTTACCCGCCGTTCCGGAAAAGGAAAACTCGGATTTCCCCTGATTGAAAAACGAACCATGATCATGGGAGGACAGGCGACAACCAATGAGTTTGTGACAGATCTGGAAACCATCGAACTGATTACCGGAAAACAGGATTCCATGTTGTTTGAAATTCCTCCGGGTTATACTGCAGCAGCCTCTATTGATGAATTACAGGATAAATTTGATATGGGAGGGATGATGAAAGGAGTCACTGATAAATATAAAGAAGATAACATTGGAAAAATAACAGATCCCGGTGAGAAGAAAGCCGGTATATTAAGAGTAGGTATTCTGGAACCTAAAACAGATGCACAAGTCCAGCCGCCGGTTTTGCAGGAACATATGGTCGGTAGCTTTAACGCATCGAATGTGGAAGCCATAGCCGTCAGTTCTGCAGAGGATGCGAAATCAAAAAACTGTGACCTGCTGCTGACCACTGAAATCCTGAAAATGAAACAGGCCAGCAAAGTGGGAGGATTACTCAAAGCCATCAAGAATACAGACCCCAATGCTGCCGTGTCTTTCAATATTGAAGCGAAGATGGTACTGACCAATCTCTCAGATGGCTCTATACGATCAGAACAAAACCCGGGCGGCAAATATGAAGGTAAAGCCGATGATGCTGCCGGCAAGGCATTGGATGAAGGCACCCGCTTATTGCTCAAAACGCTGAAATAAACAATCAGGTATTGAATTCCCAGGCAGTACGGTAATGACCGTACTGTTCTGTATATTCCAGAAAGGCCCGGTAAAAAGGATCAGCACCAATGGTGGCACTGTCACCGATAACAATCAGTTTCTCTTTTGCACGGGTGATGGCCACATTCATTCGCCGGTAATCTTTCAGGAATCCGATCTCACATTCATCATTACTTCGTACCAGCGAGAGGATGATGATTTCCTTTTCCTGCCCCTGAAAACTATCAATCGTACTGATCCGGAGCCCTTCAGGTAACCCGGCCCTGGCCACAGCTACCTGACCAGAATAGGGAGAAATAATGGCCGTTGCTGCTATCTCAAAATTTTCCTGTTCAAATAACTGACGGATCAGTTGTAATTCCCCTTCATTCTGGAGACTTACACCATCCGGACCATGCATTTCTTCATAGCCCGTTCCAGCAGTATCAATAAATACAAGGTCGCCTGTCTTGTTTAAAAGAGAATCTGCTGTTTGTAATTTTCCTTTATAAAAATACTGACTACTGAACCCCGCAATGGAAGCACGCATCCGGTATTGCGTATCGAGTAAATAAACAGAAGGGACTTTACTGACTGCCGTTTCCAGGATGGAGCGGTTTAAGCCCAACGCCATAGCCTCCTGACTTAAAACCGTAGGAGGTAATTGCAAATGATCTCCTGCCAGTACTATTTTATCGGCTAAAGGAAAAATACACCAGGCCAAAGGCTCAATACATTGCCCGGCTTCATCAATAATCAGCGTTTGAAATTTTTTACCCTTTAATCCCGCATCGTATAATCCAATCGGTGTACCTGCAATCACATCGGCCTCAGTCATCATTTTTTCTTCCTCATAGTCCTGTATTTTCCGGATTTCATCACGGATTGCTCTTACTTCCTTAAATAAAAGATTTCGTTGTTCCCTTTCAGCTTTTCCAAAACTCCTTTTGTACTTCAGCGCCATTCTCCGGAATTCTTCGGCCCTGATCCGGAGCTGTTTGATTTCCTGTTGTATTTTACTGTTTGCCATTTTCCCCTCCGGCGTATGAGGAAATAAATCCACATCTGCCTTACTGCTATTGCCCACACGTAACAGGCGGATTCCTTTTTTCAATAAACTTTTGGCGATATGATCAACTGCCGTATTACTTGGAGCCGATACCAGCACTTTTTCATTTTGCTTTACCAATTGTACAATCGCTTCCACCAGGGTGGTGGTTTTACCGGTGCCGGGCGGACCATGTACAATAGAAATACTATCATTTGCCAGGATGGCTTGTACGGCCTCCTGCTGACTGGAGTTCAAAGCTGCATCAATAGACAAATTCCTGATTGGAGAGATGGATAAAGAAACAGGACTTGCTGCTGCGTTATCTCCATGCAGGGTTTCAAATAAGCGAAACAGATTTTTATTTTGTTCAATGGCCCTCAACCCCTCTTTCATGATCCCGGTTGTACGGGTATCTGGTGCCAGTTTGATGCCCATACCATTGTCTTCAATCCAATCCGGAAAATCCGGAGCAAACAACCTGAATTCACCTTTTGTGCCATCTAAACTTAGTAAGACGCCTTTAACCGGTTCTTCTCCCGCCATAAAGCATTCTATTGCGGCACCATCCCGGAACAGATTATTTTCGGGAGGATAGGGGAGCCTGAAACTGATTTCAGGATAATCGGCATATCCAAAACTTTTCCGGGTAATGATCAGCGGGTGCAGGGCCAGTCCTTCGGCCTTGAGTTGTTTGAGGGTATGCGACTGATCCAGCCGGTATTTATTGGCCTGTTCCTTTTCTTCCAGCGTAGTACAATCCAGTAATTGTTTGATTCGGGGGTGCATACCTCTTGGGCTACTGATCCGGTGGTTAATGACTGTCCGGATTCCGGTGCAGGTATCAACAATCCATCCTTCAGTGCAGGGTTTGTTTAAATGCAAAGATAAGCAGCTAGCGCTGCAGGCAACCCATTATAATGACACAATGAAGATGATTAATACCGGCAGGCGCTCTTGCATATGCAAGGCGCCTGCCGGATCAGATTATTCTGTAATCACGATTTTTTTAGTGAGCCGCTGGCCATTTCCATTGCTGATCTGCAACAAATAAACACCTGCCTGAAGCTGATTTGTTTCCAGCACACCGGTGCCGTTGAACCTGAACTTACTGATCTGTTGTCCGTTCATGGCAGTCAGTATTGCTTCCACCGGTGCAGCTTCAGATGACAGGAGTCGTACAACCTGTCCTCTTTTAGCCAGGGTAGGTTGAATACTGAAGACTGGGCTTTGTACTGTATTTTCTTTTGCGGCAGATTTCAATCTGGTAAATGTTCCGGATACAGTTACCTGGAAATTGTCGGTAATGCAATTCAATCCATCTGTAACGGTATAATTGGTGCTCAGCAGCGGAGATACCGTAATGCTACGGGTTGTTTCGCCGGTACTCCAGCTGTAATTACCGATCCAGCTGGCCGTCAGAACGGTTGGAGTACCGGCACTGATGGTCAGATTATTGCTCCGGTTTACATTTTTCATGATCGTAAACTGGTCACTGATCACTCCGGTTCTGCGGATAAATTTGGCATCAAGCCGGTTATCTTCCACTTCAAAATAAAACATACCTCCATCATCCACCGACCAGGGCATGGCATTATGCGGATAGCCAGCCTGTACACCGCCATCAGCTCCTGCTGATCCTGCTACTACATAAACTGATCCGTGATTCTGTCCATTCACTGTTTTATACGTACAGGAATTGGCACTGCCATCATATTTACCACTGGAATTGCTCAGGGTATGGGTATTTACATTGAAAGAAGCTTCATTACCATAGTGTCCATTCAGCAGGTATGATCTTTCGTAATCATGACTATGCCCGCAAAGCACAAGGTCAACACCCATACGCTCCAGGATCCGGATGAAATTCTGCCGCATATTGATCAGTTCTGATTCTGTATCTGAATTATGACTGCCCATGGTATAAGGAGGATGATGCCAGTAAGCCACCACCCAGGGTTTGGTATTGGCAGCAAGGTCCTGCTTCACCCAAACAGCCTGAGCCCCCAATGTATCATACAATCGGGTGGTACCTCCATTTTCCTCTCCATAAGAATCTAATGAAAGAAAGTGAACATTCCCCCAATCCCAGGAGTAATAAGCTTCTGTTCCCGAAGCTATACCACCACTTTGCCCATTAGCCGGATTAGTGAAAATAGAATAGTAGGGTATATTGTGGTCATCCTGCCGGGCAGCCGAATTGGCATAATCATGATTACCCGGTGCCGGAAAGAGCTGGTGATTCTTCAGAATATTACTGCTATAGGCGTTGAAATAATTCGACTGATATTCTGCATCGGTACCGTTTTCATAGGCATTATCTCCCAGTAATAACATTGCTTCTGCCGGGTTGGAACCAACAAAATTCAGATAGGCATTTAATGAGCCGGATTGAAAACTATTATCATTTCTTCCGCAATCCCCGAAGGCAGCAAATCGCATTTTGCGGGTGGTAGTAGCCGGTGGCTGCGTGGTAAAATAATTATCAGTGCCTGCCTGCAGTACCTGTACAGAACTTCCAAAGCGGTAAAAGTATTTGGTATCTGCACTCAGTCCGGTTACCCTTACCTCGTGCTCCGTTACAGCAGCTGCGTCATTGACTATAATCGGATAACTGCCAAAACTGGTGCCCAGCTCAACCCGGCTGTTGGTTGCCGCATCAGTTCTCCAGCGGATGGTAACGGCTGTAGCATTGCCCATGTTCAGATAAGGCCCACGCGTAAGCAGGGCTGCCCCCGGTACCGTTCCAATGAGCTGCAGATCGAAACTCAGGTCACTGCTGTTGGCCGCATTCTGGTGTATTTCAACGGCAATCACATTGTTGCCACTGACAAATGCCGTATTACTGATGGTGAAGTTCTGTGCGGTATTGCCATCATCACTGGCCGCAGAGGAAGCAAGTGTAGTACTTGAAATAGTACCTGTTGGCATATTGCTGCGATACACTTCAACGCCATTCACATAAATCACCACGCCGTCATCTCTTTTTACACTGCCGCTGAAAGAGGCGAAGGCCAATGGGTTGCCGATATTGATGGCTTTCCGGAAGTATGTGGTTATATATTTGGCATTTGCATTCGGACCATAACTCACGACTGTTGCTTCATCGCCATCTCCATATCCCAATTGAGCATTGCCACTGGCCCAGGCCGCATCATT
>DAORJS010000190.1:0-5288 GCA_035439185.1 Chitinophagaceae bacterium | reverse complement strand
AAATATGTGCTGGATGAAACCGAGATTCAATCCACCACTTCCACCGGTGAACTCAGTTATGCTGCCGGCAACAAACCGGAGAATAACACCGCTGTTTTAATGGGCAGACCTGCTTATAAAACATCTGCTGAAACCAGCACAAAAGCAGAAGATGAAGGCACCCGCTCTTTTATCGGAAATTTCAGGGAAAAGAATATTACTGATCTTCCCGGAACAGAAACAGAAGTGCTCAGCATTAAATCAGCGTTGGAAAAAGGAAAAATAAAGGTGCAGTATTTTCTGCGGGATCAGGCTACGGAAGATAAACTATATAAACTGCATAGTCCGGGTATTCTGCATATTGCCACCCACGGTTACTGGTCGGGAACCAGCGAAAATGCCACCAGTGGTTACCGGATGTTCAATGCCATGGTGAATTCTGGTTTGTTACTGGCCGGAGTGGTCAATTATTATGAACGTAATGAATTTGCTGATACTTATGATGGGGTATTAACTGCCTATGAGGCCCAGAACCTGGATCTGCAAAATACTTCGCTGGTGATTCTCTCTGCCTGTGAAACCAATCTGGGATATCTGGATGCCGGTGAAGGAGTGTATGGATTACAAAGGGCATTCCGTGCTGCCGGAGCAGGGAGTATCATGACCAGTTTATGGAAGGTGGATGATAATGCCACCCGGGATTTCATGATTGCTTTTTATCAGCATTATCTGGCTACAAAAAACAAGGCCAATGCTTTTGCTTTTGCACAGAAAACCATCCGGGATCAGTACAAGCACCCTTATTTCTGGGGAGCATTTGTGATGGTGGGGGAATGAAAACCGCCCGGTGAGCTCTCCTGGGTCAGGCCTGCAAAAATGGCCGGCCTTTCTTTCTCTTTCCAAAATCCATTATCTTCGATTTCAGAATAGTTGCATAACTAACTAATTTTGCCTTGCCGGCTAAGACCGGGATTTTAATACATGTTTTATGAAAAGAGTGATTAAAAAAGTGGCGGTACTGGGAAGCGGTGTCATGGGCTCCAGAATCGCCTGTCATTTTGCCGGAGTTGGAGTACAGGTTTTATTGCTGGATATAGTTCCCAAGGATCTTGCAGCCGATGCCAAACCCGCAGAAAGAAATAAGATCGTGAACGATGCGCTGGCAGCAGCCCTTAAATCAAACCCCTCTCCCGTTTTTCATAAAGATGTTGCGAAAAAAATAAGCACCGGCAACTTTGAAGACAATATGAAGGATATTGCCGGGTACGATTGGATCATTGAAGTGGTGGTAGAAAGGCTGGATATCAAACAAAAAGTTTTTGAACAGGTCGAGAAATTCAGAACAGCCGGCACCCTGATCAGTTCCAACACTTCAGGTATTCCGATTCATATGATGGCAGAAGGAAGATCTGATGATTTCAGAAAACATTTCTGTGGCACTCACTTTTTTAACCCGCCCCGTTATCTGCGTTTACTCGAAATCATTCCCACTCCGCATACAGATCCCTCCGTGGTTGAGTTCCTGATGAATTACGGAGATCTCTACCTGGGTAAAACCACGGTACTCTGCAAGGATACCCCGGCTTTTATTGCCAACCGGATCGGTGTATTCGGCATGATGGCCATTATGAATGTGAAAGAGAAACTGAAACTGAGTGTGGATGAAATTGATGCATTAACAGGCCCCATCATCGGCCGCCCCAAATCAGCCACTTTCCGTACCGGAGATGTGGTGGGATTGGATACGCTCGTAAAAGTGGCAAAGGGTGTTGCAGAAAATTGCCCCGCCGATGAAGCCCGCGATCAGTTTGCCATTCCTTCCTGGCTGGATCAGATGATTACCAATAACTGGCTGGGCGATAAAACCGGTCAGGGATTCTTTAAGAAAACAAAAGGCGCAGGCGGAGAAAAAGAAATCCTGACCCTGAACCTGGAGACCATGGAATATGGGCCGCGGGTGAAACCAAAATTTGCTTCCCTGGAAGCCGCCAAACCGGTTGATGATTTGTACACCCGCCTGAAAATGCTCGTAGCCGGCACCGATAAAGCCGGTGAATTTTACCGCCTTTTTCATTACGGATTGTTCTCTTATATCTCACACCGTATTCCTGAAATAAGCGATGAATTGTATCGGGTGGATGATGCCATGATGGCCGGCTTTGGCTGGGAGATCGGCGCTTTTGAAAGCTGGGATGTACTCGGTGTACCTAAAATAACAGAAGCCATGAAGGCAGCCGGTTATACCGTAGCCGCCTGGGTGGAAGAGATGCTGGCTGCTGGTCACCGTTCATTTTATAAAGTAGAAGGCGGAAAAAAATATTGCTACGATCCTGCTTCCAAATCCTACAAAGCATTACCCGGCGGTGAAGCCTTTATTGTGATGAGCAATTATACCGATAAACAGGTATGGAAAAATGGCAGCTGCCGTTTATACGATCTCGGCGATGATGTACTGGGACTGCAATGGTTTACCAAGATGGGAAGCATTGGTGGTGATGTATTAAGTGGAATACAAACAGCCATTGATAAGGCTGAAAAAAATTATAAAGGACTGGTGATTGCCAATGAAGGGGCTAATTTTTCTGCAGGTGCCAATGTGGGAATGATTTTTATGCTGGCGATTGATCAGGAATACGATGAACTGGATATGGCCATCCGGTTGTTTCAGAATACGATGATGCGTGCCCGTTATTCTTCTGTGCCCGTGGTGGTGGCACCGCACGGACTGGCTTTAGGAGGTGCCTGTGAACTGAGTCTGCATGCAGACAAATGCTGCCCGGCAGCTGAAACTTATACTGGTCTGGTAGAACTGGGAGTGGGATTGATCCCCGGCGGGGGCGGTACCAAGGAATTTGTAGTGAGGGCTTCTGATGAAATGCATGAAGACGAACCCGAGACCATTACTTTAAAAAACCGTTTTCTTTCTATCGCTACGGCTAAAGTAGCCACTTCTGCGCATGAAGGGTTTGGACTGGGTGTTTACAGAAAAGGATTGGATGAAGTGGTACTCAATATCGGCAGAAGAGTGGCTGAAGCCAAAAAATCGGTAATAGAAATTTTTGACAGTGGTTATACCGCTCCGGTTCAAAGAAAAGATGTTAAGGTATTGGGCCGTTCGGCATTGGGTGCACTCTATTCCGGCGTTCATGCCATGCAAACTGCCAACTATGCTACTGCACATGATGCTTTGGTTGCCAAAAAACTGGCATATGTAATGTGTGGCGGAGACCTGAGTGAACCTACCATGGTATCCGAACAATACCTGCTCGACCTGGAAAGAGAAGCTTTTCTTTCACTTTGCGGAGAAAAGAAAACGCTGGAACGCATCCAGGCGGTACTAAAAAGCGGAAGACCCATCCGGAACTAAGCAATAAACCAGACCGATTCTTCGCCTGAAAAGACTTATATTAGTGTGTACAGATTCATCACACTAACCTTTTCTCATGAAAAAGATATTCCCGGTATGCCTGTTGCTGCTTGGCAGCCTGTTTGCAACTGCACAAAAAGATTTAACGGGTGCATATGGATACAGCTTAACCCCGGTTAAAACAACAACTATCAAAGATAAAAATGCTGTACCCGGCGGACAGCTCGTACTGATCCGGATGGAAGGCAATAAATACCGTTTCTGGCTGGATGTACTCAATGGCCCTCCGGGCTATAACCGGGGAGAAACCGATGGCACGATTTCTTTTGTGAATGATACAGCTTCCTTTGATAATACTTTTGAAGATGCCGAACATCCCTGTGTGCTTCATTTTAAAATCAGTGGCAATACGATCAGTATCAACAGTCATTCCACTTCATTCAACTGTGGCTTTGGCAACGGGGTGAATGCTGACGGAGATTTTACCCGGCTGAAAACCCAACCGGTACTCGATAATAAATGGTTGCGGAAAGAGTATATCAGTTCGCCAATGGTGCTGGTCAAAGAAGGTAAAGCAGAAATATTTCAGGATGAGAACTGTCTGGTACCTTTTTCGCCAAAAAGATATATCAATAAAGGAGAATCCATCCTGAGTATTGCTGAAACGGCCAAATCGGTATACACCGAATCCATCCCTGCTCCCGGTAAATTCAACTGGGGCTGGATCCGGAAATCAGATCTCAATATCGAACAGCTGCAATAAATATGGGCACTGCAGAAATTTATTCGGGTAGTCTTCTCATCGAATCCTGTATCATAACTTATGGAAACGCGGCCAGTCAGTTACTCACTGACATGATCCGGGAAGAAATTGAAACGATGTGGAATGAACCCCGGGGAACTGTAATTTTTGCAGGTACGGTATATCCGGTTCAGTTCAGGATCAATGCCCATTATCAGCCTGCCATCACCGATTTGGATATTTATCAGAACCTGGATCCACGCAATAATTATTTCCGGATTGAAGAGTTTGTCCAAGGCAATATTTCATTTGTAGATGGGATAGGTTGCAACAGCGGTTATTTTAAACTGGAGAATTTATACAAAGGCTCTACCACTGCCGCACATGAATACGGCCATACCCTGGGCCTTGAACATCCCGAGGACCTTGACCTTCGTGGCAAAGGTGTACCGGGTATCATGTATCCGAGAGGTACGCTGGTAGATCCGCAATACCAGTACGAATCAGACAAACCAGCCGGTACAAAAGGCGGCACCATGCATCCGATGTTCCGGAAAGTTCAGCAAACGGATATTGCCGGTTTACGACTGCATAAAATTTCTTTCACGAATGGCAAAGGAGTGCTTGGTGAATTCACCAATATCTGGCATCCGGATCATACGGGTACGCTACCGGGGATGTTTGAATATCCGTAATTATGAAGTTCTTTCAAAGTTTTCTGGTAGTGAAATTCTGAACAACAAACCGGATCCTGTTCAACTCAGTTTGTCGATGCTTTCCAGGGCAGGATACCTGAATTCAAAACCTGCTGCCCCTAATTTTTCAGCGCTAACAGTACAACTCTTTAACACTTCCACACTCATTTCTCCCATGATCCATTTCAGCAAAAATGAAGGTACGCTGAATAATAGAAAAGGTTTCCCTCTGAATCGGGCCAGCCATTTTACCAGATCCCGGTTTGATACCGGCGTTGGTGCCACTGCATTATAAACGCCCTGTATATTTTCCTGTTCAATCGCGCTGATGAAAATCCGGACCAGGTCCTGAATATGAATCCAGCTGACGATTTGTTTGCCATTTCCAAGTACAGCAGCCACCCCCCAGCGCAGGGGTTTGATAAATTCTTTCAAGGCTCCGCCTTTATTACTTAATACGATTCCGATTCGCAGGCTTACCAATCTTTTTTGAAGACCCCTCACT
>DAORJS010000189.1:0-5322 GCA_035439185.1 Chitinophagaceae bacterium | reverse complement strand
AACCCGGACAAAAATTTACTGTACATAGGCATAATTCTGCCCGAAAATAAGTGATTCCGGGAAACCCGTCAATGGTAGTTTTGCGGAATGCCTGTTTATTTTTAGATTTGCCTAAATTTATTTTTAGTCATGCTGAATTACTCTACCAGCGAGGAAAATTATATTAAAGCCATTTACCGGTTGCAGGGATCGGATGGAACGGTGAGTACCAATGCTCTTGCCAATGCATTACGGACCAAACCAGCCTCTGTCACTGATATGATGAAGAAACTCAAAACAAAAAAGCTCCTTCATTATCAGCCATACCAGGGATTCAGGCTTTCCCAGGAGGGATCAAGAGTGGCCCTTGGGATCATCAGAAGGCACCGGCTTTGGGAGTTTTTCCTGGCAGAAAAACTCAGATTCAGCTGGGATGAAGTACATGAAGTGGCAGAAGAGCTGGAACATGTAAGTAATAAAAAACTCATTGATAAACTGGATGAATTCCTGGGTTTTCCCCGGGTGGATCCCCATGGTGATCCGATTCCGGATGCCAATGGTCGTGTTGAAATTAACAAAAGAATCTGCCTGACCGAACTGCCCCTGCTGCAGGTTGCGATGGTGAGTAATGTAAAAGATCAAAGCAGCCCGATCCTTGAACTGCTGGAACATATGAAGATCCGCATTGGTACAAAACTGGAAGTAAAGAAAAGATTCGGTTTTGATGATTCAATGGAAATAAAGATCGGCCGCCTTCCCGCTGTGCTGATCAGTAAGCAACTGGCCGAAAACATTTTTGTAAAGTATGAAGGATGACAGATACGATTATACTTCTCTGAGTGAAGTTCATCAGAGTGTGGACACGACCAGCAGTAAAAGAAAGGGCTGGAGAAAAAGTCTCGCCTTCCTGGGTCCCGCTTACCTGGTAAGTGTTGGGTATATGGATCCGGGTAACTGGGCGACAGATCTGGCGGGTGGCAGCCAGTTTGGATATAAACTGATCTGGGTACTGTTGATGAGTAACCTGATGGCCCTGTTGCTGCAAAGTTTATCGGCCCGGCTGGGTATTGTCAGGGGTCGCGACCTGGCACAGGCGAACCGTGAAACCTATCCCCGTTATATCAATTACGCTTTATATGGTTTGGCAGAAATCGCCATTGCTGCCACTGATCTGGCTGAGATACTGGGGATGGCGATCGGTATACAATTGCTGACTGGTCTTCCCCTGATCTGGGGCGTCAGTATCACGGTGCTGGATACTTTTCTGTTCCTTTTATTACAAAGGCTGGGCATGCGCAAAATGGAAGCATTTATTATTGCGCTGGTGGCGGTGATCGGACTTTCTTTTCTGATTGAAATTCTGATAGCCAAACCCGATCTGGGAGAAGTGGTAAAAGGGTTTGTGCCTTCCATTCCCAATAATACAGCACTTTATATAGCCATCGGTATTATAGGGGCCACTGTTATGCCACATAATCTATACCTGCATTCGGCCCTGGTACAAACCCGGAAAATCAAAAGGGATGATGCGGGCATAAAAAAAGCACTCAAATTGAATTTTATTGACAGTGCCATTGCATTAAACCTGGCTTTTTTTGTGAATGCTGCAATCCTGGTACTGGCAGCTACGGTTTTTTTTAAAACGGGACGTACCGATGTTGCGGAAATTAAACAGGCACATGAACTGCTGGCTCCCATGCTGGGCAGTGGTCTGGCCCCAATTCTATTTGCAGTAGCTTTAATTGCCTCCGGACAAAGCTCTACGATCACCGGAACCCTGGCCGGTCAGATCGTGATGGAAGGTTATCTTCACCTTCGGATCAACCCCATGTTTCGCAGGTTGCTGACCAGGGTGATTGCGATTATTCCGGCGCTGCTGGTGATTCTGATAAATGGAGAAAATAATATTGACAGTCTCCTGGTCCTGAGCCAGGTTATCCTGAGTCTGCAACTCGGATTTGCCATCATTCCCCTGATCCATTTCACCAGTGATAAAAAAACAATGGGCAAATTTGCCATCAAACCACTGGTGATTGTGACAGCCTCCCTGATAACAGCCATTCTGGTTTACCTGAATATCCGGATGGTATTTGAACAGGCCGGTGCATTTTTTGAAACCTCTGCCAGTGTTTTCTGGAAAGCGGTAATTATCCTCGGTGGCATTTTTTACATCGTGTTGCTTATTGTGGCTATTTTCTATCCCCTGCGTAAAAAAATAATACCCGCTCCGGTAAAACAACTGCACAGTGGTGCTGCCCTGCTTGATGCTATCGAAGCCCCTGTATACAATAAGATTGCAATTGCACTTGATTTCAGTAAAGACGATGCCCGGTTGATTGCTCATGCGATCGGACAAGGAAGCAGTCAAACCCATTTTATCCTGATTCATGTGGTGGAGAGTGCCACAACCCGGCTGATGGAAAAAGAAACAGATGATCTGGAAACCCGGAAAGACCAGGAACAACTGGAACATTATATACTGCAATTGCAGGATAAAGGGCATCAGGCCAGCGGTTTCCTGGGCTTTAATGAACGGGCAAAGGAAATCGCAAGAATTGCCCGGGAATCAGGTGCCGATATGCTGGTCATCGGCGCCCATGGTCATAGCGGGATCAGGGATATCATTTATGGTCAAACTGTAGATGCCGTAAGACATGAATTGAAAATACCGGTGTTGGTGGTGAATGTGTGAGATGGCAAGTGGCGAGTAGCCAGTGGGGAGTAGGGTTCGGCGAGTGGGGTTCGGTAAATGGGGTTACGTTTATTTTATTTTGAATTTTAAATGTTGAATTGAGAAAATTCTACGTTTCCTTTATTCAATAAACCTAGCCCGTTGCGAGACTGACATACTGATATACTGATAGACTGATGACTGAAGACTGATGACTGAAGACTGATGACTGATGACTGAAGACTGATGACTGATGACTGAAGACTGATGACTGATGACTGAAGACTGATGACTGTATCCTCTCGACTCAAGACTCCTTACTCCTTACTCCCTTGATCAGGTGCTTAAACCGGCTGAAAGTTTCCGGTTTGATATTCAGATAAGAGGCCAGGAATTTTTGTGGTACTCTTTGCAGCATTTCAGGATTCCTGGTAACAAAATGTATAAATCTTTCTCTTGGACTCAGTTTGACCAGCATCATCTGCCAACGGTCTTTGATCACCATGGTATGGGTAATAATCATCCTGCCCATGTGTTCCATTTGCTGTGATTGGGTAAACATTGCTTCCAGCTGATCAAATGTGCAGGAAACCACAATACTGGGTTCGATGGCTTCAACACTGTATTCGGAGGCAGTACGACTGTGAAAGGATTCCTGGCTGTGGATGATATGCCCTTCCATCGAAATCTGTGTATTAATCTCTTCCTCTCCTTTCAGGTAAAATTTACGGATCAGTCCTTTCCCGATAAAATTGATCCAGTTTTCCACTTCTCCCGCCCGGGTTATCAGTTCTTTTTTGGCAAATTTTCTGATCGTGATATAAGGGAGGATCATTGTTTTGAAATCATGATCACTGATATCAATGAATTTCCTGAGATAAAGATGAAATGCTTTTGAAGCGTCCATAAAAATAAGTCAGTCCAAAAGGTACAAAAGTTCTTGATTCAAGTCAAGCTCTTTTTGATGAACCGTTGATTTTTTGAGGTTTACGCCCGAGGTGCTTGAGTCTGCTAAAGGTCTCCGGCTTTATATTCAGATAACTGGCCAGGTATTTCTGAGGGACCCTTTGCAGCATATGGGGATGATGGGCTACATAGTCCATAAAAAGTTCCCTGACCGTTTTGGAAGCCCGGGCATACCGGCGTTCATCCTTCTTGATATACATGGCAGTGAGCATCAGTCTTCCCATTCTTTCTCCCTGCGGAAAATGTTCAAGGGCTTCTTCCATTTTATCAAAACGTAGAGAAAGCAGCATGGTGGGCTCCAGGGTCTCCAGTATGGCTAAGGAAGGTTGTCGGGTCAGAAATGACAGCTCGGAGTGAACCAGGTGTCCTTCAGTTGCCAGTTGCAGGGTTTGCTCCTTGTTATTATGATGAACAAATTTCCTGACGAGTCCGGATAAAACCAGGTTGAGGTAATCATCTACTTCTCCTTCCACTACAATTTTGGCTTTCCGGGGAAATTTCCGGATCTGGCAATATTGCAGCAGTGCCTGCAGGTCAGTGGCAGAGAATTCAGGCATAAAAGTCTGGAAATAACGAAGGGCAGACTGTGCCATTTCACTACTGATATGGTTGATCCCGTTTTTCATGAAACGGACTGCTTTTTAGGGTTCTTCCGGATCAGGTGTTTCATCCGGCTGAAAGTCTCAGGTTTAATTTGCAGGAAGGAGGCCAGGTATTTCTGCGGCACTCTTTGAACAAGATGACTATACTCATTTACAAAATGAAGAAATCTTTCCCTTGGGTTTAATCTTGTGTAATTGAGTATTTGTTTCTCCTGCTGTAAAAGAAAATGGGTGGTAATGATTCGTCCGAATTTTTCCCAATTCCGGTTACTGCGATACAAATCCTCCAGTGCTCCCTTGTGAATGGCTATCAGGCTGCAGGGTTCCATGGCCTGTAAACAGAAATGAGAAGGGGCTCCGGTAAAAAAAGAGGTAACAGAACCGGTGATCGTTCCTTCACTGATCAGGTCTGTTGTAACCTGCTGGCTGCCCTTGTAAAAATATTCCCGGATCAGTCCTTTTACAACAAAATAGAGATAGAGTTCCGTATCCCCGGCATCCGTGATTATATCTTTTTTCCGGATATGTATTACCGAAGATTTCTTTTTGAGAATGGCAAAATCCTCCCCGGAGAGGGGCATAAACCTTCCCAGAAATTCCTGCAATGCCCGGAAATTGTCCATGGGCGGAATTAAGGATGATCAATCAAAAAAGCTGTCACTGCAAAGTTGAGGATTTCGCTGTTAAAAAAGCACTTGGGATAAGGTTCTTTTACAGTAGGTTTGCAACCTAAAATTCTGCATATGTCTCAAAAAATCAAAGTGGCCAACCCGGTAGTGGAACTGGATGGCGATGAAATGACCCGCATCATCTGGAAATTCATCAAGGATAAACTGATTCTCCCTTATCTGGATCTTGATATCAAATATTACGACCTCGGTATTGAGTACCGTGATCAGACCGATGATCAGGTTACGGTAGATGCAGCCAACGCCATACGCCAGTACGGAGTGGGCATCAAATGCGCCACTATCACTCCTGATGAGGCCAGGGTAAAAGAATTCAACCTGAAACAAATGTGGAAGAGTCCGAATGGTACAATACGGAATATTCTTGATGGAACAGTGTTCCGTGAGCCGATTGTAATCAGCAATGTACCCAGAC
>DAORJS010000188.1:0-5409 GCA_035439185.1 Chitinophagaceae bacterium | reverse complement strand
TATTGGGGTTTCCGTTTTTTTGTTTGAACTGGAACACGCTGCTCATGGCATTATCGTAGCGGGCATCAAAGGCGGAGCTGCTGAGTTTTACATCTTCAATGAAGGATACATTCAGGATCCCTTGCGGGCCACCGCTGCTGCCCTGTGTCTGGAAGTGATTGATCACGGGGATCTCGATACCATCGAGGTAGAATACATTTTCATTGGGGGCGCCGCCTCGGATGATGATATCATTCCGGAAACTACCGCCCTGGGCACCACCGCCTACACCGGGCAGGGTTTGAATCACTTTACTGATATCGAAATTACCGCCGGGATTGCTTTTGATTTCTTCGGTAGTGAGTCTTTGAACGCTTAATGGTGTTTCGAGTGTGGCAGCTCTGGCGGTACGTTTATTGGTTTTGATGGTTACGCCTTGCAATTGCTGGGCATCGGGTTCCAGTTCTGCGGTAAGGGTTTGTTCATTACCGGCGCTAATCCCGATATTGTAAAAAGATAATTTTTTGTATCCTACCAGTGATATTTCAATGGTATAAACATTCAGCGGAATTTCAGTGATCCTGAAATTTCCCGCACTATCAGTGGCAAAGGATCGGTTGATACCGGTGATGGTTACGGTGGCGAAGGGCAGTCGTTGCTGGGTTGATTTATCGACTACAATTCCGGAGAGACGGCCTTTGTTCTGGGATAAGGCGATCAGAGGCAGGAGGATGAAAAGCAGGATGCTTATTTTTTTCGGGAGCTGTTTCATAAGTCAAAGGGTATAAACCGGGAGGTTTGAATATATTTTATAAAGTTATAATATATTGTTTTGGTGAACAGGAATATAACAGGGGAAGGGGGATTTTGTTTAAGGGGGGGTGAGTGAGGAGAGAATATTCACCGCAGAGGTGCAGAGAGCGCAGAGTTTTCGTAGAGAGGCTTAACCGCTAAGACGCGATGACGCTAAGATATATTCACCGCAGAGAACGGGAGTACACAGAGGTTTCGCAGAGATGTAACTGCAAAAAAAGCATAATACTCTGTAATCATTAAGTAAGTATAATCCGTCTTATCCGTCCAATCCGTGTTCCTCTCTCATTCGCGAAGCGAATAAAAATCCGTTCTAATCCGTATAATCAGTCCAATCCGTGTTCCTCTCTCATTCGCGCAGCGAATAAAATCCGTTTTGATCCGCCCAATCCGCGTCATCGGCGTTCCCATTCTCATTCGCGCAGCGAATCAATATCCGGAAAAATTTCACGCTCGAAGAGTCCTGTGGACAAAGATCGCAAAGAGAATACACGCTCGAAGAGTCCTTCGGACAAAGACCGCAAAGAGAAATGTCCCATGCTCAAGCTCGAAGAGTCCAGTGGAAAGAGAGTACAATCCGTTCTTATCCGTATAATCAGTCCAATCCGTGTTCCTCTCTCATTCGCGCAGCGAATAAAAATTTCATGATAAATCGAATACAATGTACGAATACTCCCTTACCGTATCCACCCCGCAGTACTCGGATCTGAAAAGAAAAACTGAAAAAGCTGCTGTCCTGTTTTCTGTTCTCCAGCTGCGGTAAGGTGCAGGCCATCCGCTCCCACATCCAGCATACAGTCCAGAAAGTATCCGTCATTCCGGGGTTGGGCGCCCCGGCTCCACAGATAAGTACTCATCGTAATAAAGGGAATCTCGCTGAGTGTATAACCGGATTCATTGTTGATTTGTTTTTCCACCATCCATTTCATCGCCCATCCATTATAGTAATCGCGGGGGTACAGTAATCCCTTGCCCACTTCATTGGCGGCTGCCTGGGCATAACCGGAGAATGCCCTGCCACTCAGGTAGACTATTTTCAGATTGGGAAATTTTTGTTTCATGGTCACCAGCAGGGTGCGCATATCCTGCATCAGTTGTTGCGGTGCGCGGGGAAAAACGGTATCGGCATTACCGGTATGTTCAGTTTCTACCCATGCTGCCTGTACCTGTTGTGTACTGAGACCGGCTTGTTGCAAAGTATTGTCTGCCTGTTGCCAGTAATTGGCAGAGGGCTGATTCATTTTCTGCACTCCCTGTCCGCCAATACATGTATTGATTATTAAAGTGCCTGACTTCAATAAACCGGATGCCTGTGACTGTTGTTTGAATGCCTCAAATTCAGTACGCGGATTGGAGGCACCCACACCGATCAGCACCACCTTGCCATTTGCTGCGGGTTGTCCGTTGCTGTTCAGTGTTTGTATTTGTGCTGCCTGTGATAAAGTTTGTGATAAATGAGCGCCGCTCCGTTGGTTTTGTCCGCCCGGATACAAACCACCCTGGTAACCGCGGTAATACCCAGTTCCCAAATCAGTAATCGGTACAAGGTTTTGTTGATTGATACTGCAGCTTTTTTCTGTATTGGTTTCAAGACTGTCTGAAGTAGCAGCCGGAATATTATTCTCTGTTGAAGGTTTGCTGCATCCGGCAATAGCAATGATCAGTAAAAAGTAAAGTGTTTTCATGGTTTCGGTGGTAGGTACAGGGGATAGACCGGGGAGGAGGGGAGAGGTTTAATGCAGTTGGTCAGTCGGCAGTTAGCAGTTAGCAGTCGGCAGTTGGCAGTCGGCAGTTAGCAGTCGGCAGTCAGCAGTCGGCAGTCAGTAGTCAGCAGTCTTCAGTCAGCAGTCGACAATCGGCAGACAGCAGTCGATAGTCCTCAGTAAAACAAAACTGGTTGCTTTGCTTTATAAAGATGGGTTAAATGTCACGATCAACGGCACATGATCGCTGAAGGGTTTCCAGGTATCATAGTCGCCAATCTCTATGGATTGGATCTGTGAGAGCAGGTCCATGGAAGCAAAACAATAGTCTAAATGATAGGGCTTATCTTTTCTTTTGTACAGGTAAAAGGTTGGATCTTTTTCTTTACCATGTTCCTGATTAACGTAGGAATGGTAACAACTGTGTATTCCTTTTTTGGCCAGTCGTGAAACGACATGGCTGTGATTACCAATCCTGTATTTCCGGTCCCAGATTGTATTGCTGTTAAAATCCCCGATCAGGATCGTTTGTTGTTTCCTGATTTTTCTTTTATAGTGATGGATGGCTTTCCATACCTGTTCTACATATTGTCCGTCCGGATCCTCCGGGTTATTGGCCCAGATGGCGAAGAGGCTGAATTTTTTGTCATTACGGGTAACAGTAACCGGTGCAATAATTTTCAGGTCCTGCTGATGGTTGGGGCCGGTTTTGAGTTGATATCCATTAAAAGTAAATATGCCAAGCCCTTTGTGCTGATTGCTGCCAAACCACAATTGCCCGCTGGGCTGGGGTAAAGAAGGATCAAATTTGATTTTATCCGGATGTTCACATTCGGGGACTACTATAATATCGGGATTATACCGGAGAATCATCCCTGCTTTTTTCCGGAAAGCCATATTACAGTTCCAGGTGATGATTTTCATGTTGACAGGTGCAGTGTAAATTGAATGCAAAGCCCGGTTAAATTAAAAGGTAAGTAAAAACTGCCAGCTTTCCGGGAAGCTATCAGAACTTCCACCAGGGTTTAGACTTTTTACTCTTTTTGTCTCATTCTTCATTTTGCTGAAGCATATGCCTTACCCTTCTTTCCGCTTCGGCAAATGTTATCCCGTTGTAATAATCATGTACAAACGGGTGATCATAATCTTCATGGGGCACAATATAAGGACGGTAATGGTTCGTTCGTGTAAACACGGTTGTGGGAATACTGCCATTGCTAAAATCATAATCTGGCAGCACGTTGCTCAACCAGCCAAAATAACTGGCCTCGTGTTCTTCATTATTATAGTTATCTGAATAATCCTGGAAACTTTTTTCACTCAGTGACACCCATAATCCATATTCGAGGCTTTCACAATGGTCAATAACTTTTTGAGTATAGGTGACCCGGATAAACCGGTCTGTTTGATCCGGGTAATTAATAACACAGAAATCAGGATCCAGTTTAGCAATTTGTTGTTGCTCCTCTTCTGACAGATTATGATATGATGAGGGGGAAGTATAAGCGAGGGCAGGCCAGGCTTCGTGTTCTTTTCCACATTCGGAGCAGGTAAAAGTTGTTTTGTTCATTTAAGTTTTTTTCAGTCTTCAGTAGGCAGTAAGCAGTAGGCAGTAAGCAGTTAGCAGTCGGCAGTCACCCCCAACCCCTAATGGGGAGTAGAGGAGACGGCAGTCGATAGTCAGTAGTTGACAGTCTTCAGTCAATCAGTCCTAAACTGTAAGCGTATATTTTCAAAGTAAAGCTTTGAGTAGCCGCTACCTCCTTAACAACAAATTCATAACTCATAATTCATAACTCATAATTCTTAACTCTCAACTCACAACTCTTTCTCCATCGCCGCAATACTCTTCATCAACCGTTCATTGTCCTTGCACCATTTTCTGGTTTCGGCTTTCCAGGCATTGAACTGTTCTTTATCTTTTTTCAGGAAGAAGGAGTGGAGCAGGTTATAGCAGTTTTCCATATTGAATTGGGAGTCGGTACAAACAGTGATTGCGTTTTTACAGGCGACCGCTGCTTTATCCAATTGTCCGGATTTCAGCAGCGCGTACACCAGTTCTTTATTGGTATAGGCATCGGTGGGGGCGGCGGTCAGGGCTTTTTGTAAAACGGTGATGGCCTTTTCGTATTGTTCCAGACAATTATAGGAATAGGCGAGTTCTACACCCAGTCCTTCAAAATCCGGATTTATTTTTTGTGCTCTTTCCAGGTAGTCGAGGGCTTTGGCACATTCTCCCCAGCCATTGTACATAAAACCCCATTTGTGAAGTCGGGCGACTGAATTGGTATCTGTTTTATAATATTTTAACCAGTCGGGTATGGCCATAATCCCCAGTTCCCTGAATTTGCTTTCCGGTATCCAGGCCACTTTTACCTGATTGGCTTCCAGTCTTACTTTCATATTGACACTATCCAGTCTTTTTACAGCTAATGCCCCAGATGGAAGGATGGTGAAATTTCCCTCATGCTGGAGGGTGAGTCCGGCCTGAGCATCTATGTATATAAATCCAAATTCATGGATACCGTCATCTCCCGGTTGAAATGCCACCCATTTGTCTTCGGATTGAACGAAGCGTTTATTAAACTCCAATGGCTGGGCAAAGAGTTGGGAGCTGAGGAGGGTGAGGAGGAGGAGGAGTTTCATGATGCGGAATGTTTTATTCAAAGTAAGAGAAAATTAGAAGATACTGTTTCTGCCAGTTTTCATCCTGTTTATACTGCTGGTTTGGGAATCTGAAATACGAAAAAATATCTGATTATCCCGCAAAATTGAGGAGTAAGCCACATTATTTAACCAAGGTAATTCTCTCCCCATTTCCAGATGTCCTGAACTCCAGTTTGATGTTTGGGTTTTTATCTTCTTTTGAGAATCTGCAATCAAAAGAAACTGAGTTTTCTCCTTTGTTTATTTT
>DAORJS010000187.1:0-5421 GCA_035439185.1 Chitinophagaceae bacterium | reverse complement strand
AGGGAAGGCACTTTTTTAACCGGTCGCTGTAAAACTTCTTTGAATTGTTCTGCGGTAGATAAAATAAGGGAAATATCTTCCGGGTTAAGATCTTTAATGCCGAGCAGGTGTCGAGTGGATAGTTGCATTAAAGAGCGAAGTTATGGGTTTGACATGAAAATTACGAATTGATCAGCCTGGCTGCCCCGGTATCAGTACCACTTCTCCATTGATCAGTTTTACCTTATCCGTTCCGGAGGTTTCCACCTGTTTGCCAACATAGTCGGCCTGAATGGGAAACTGCCGGTGTTCTTTCCTGTCCACTAATACGCAGAGCTCCACTTTTTGGGGTCTTCCATAGTCGAGCAAGGTATCCAGGGCGGCTTTGATGGTCCGTCCGGTAAACAGTACATCATCAATCAGCACTACGGTTTTATTTTCTATGTTAAAGGGCATATTCATGGTATCCGGGGCAATAATTTCTTTTCTGATATCATCCCGGTAAAATGTGATATCCAGTTGACCGTATTGCACTTTTTGCGCAGGATTACGCTGCTGAATCTGTTCAATGATTCTTGCACCCAGTACAGCCCCACCCTGCTGGATACCTGCAAAAATTACAGCCTCTAAATCAGGGTGCGCCGATTCCAGGCTCAGAGCCAGTTCTGAAAGTGCTTTTTCAAGCTGGGCGGAAGTAAGCAAAACCTGCATTTCCCTTTTTTTGAAAGTGAAGATACAGACAAAGCCTGAGTCAGCAGAACGGATGAGTAAATTTATCCGTGGAAGATGGTATTGTCCAAAGCCCGGTTAATAAGTACTTTTATATGGTGAACAATAATTGGAAAACTAAAATTCTGAACGGCCTTATCGCCGGCGTTTTCCTGCTGGTCCATGCTGTTGGTAAAGCACAACAGCCGAAGGGAGTCATTACCAGCAGCCAGACAACAGCCGTTACCGGCAAAACAAGGGCGCTTGTTATTGGTATTTCCCGTTACCAGTTTATTGATACGCTGAATTTTGCTGATGCCGATGCGTCTTTCTTTGCCGCATACCTGAAATCAAGCCCTTTCTGGAATATTGACCCTGCAGATATCACTGTATTACTGAATGATCAGGCCAAATACGGAGACCTGACCGTGCAACTGCAGCAGATTGCCATGCAATGTCAACCCGGGGACAATCTGATATTTTATTTCTCAGGGCATGGAGATGTGGAAACCAATACGCTTTTCAACCGGGGCTTTTTACTGGCTCAGGATACTTATTCGAGCAATTATATGGCTAACGGGTTAAGGGTAGATGACCTGAAGGATCTTTTTGTAACCCTGCAGACCAATAACGTTAAAGTAATTGTGATAACGGATGCCTGCCGTTCCGGAAAATTATCAGGCGGAATCAAGGGGGCAGAATTTACGGCAGCTGCCATTAAAAATATCTGGAAAAATGAAATTAAAATACTGAGTTCCCAACCCGGGCAATTATCTTATGAAGATCAAAAATGGGGAAATGGCCGTGGCGTGTTTTCCTATTTCCTGATCAAAGGACTCAGTGGGGAGGCTGATGCCAATAAAGACTCAACCATCACCCTGGCAGAACTGGAAATGTATGTTGGTTCTAATGTTGCCAGCGAAACCGGCTATAAACAGCAACCCATATTTGAAGGTCCCAATAAATTCTCCTCTGTTATATCCGCAACAGGCCTTCGTACATCCAATGGTTCCAAAAAAGCGGGAAATGCAAGCCGGATTCCACCTAACCAGTTACTAAAGGCATTTGACAGCTGTATTTATTATTATGACCAGATGGAAAAAGCTATCCGTGACAATAAGCTGATCAGCCCTGAAAATTCAAGTGCCAGGTTTTATTATCAGCAATTAAAGTCCTGCAGCAAGGATAATGGTATTATTCAGAGAGCCAATGGCAGAATCCTGGCTGCCCTGATGAATAAAAGTCAGGAAACCGTGAATCAGTCCTTTATCGGAAAAGCACTGGTCCCTTATGAAGGTTTTCAAAAAGCTAACCTGCTCATTGATGAAATATTTAACCTGAATGAACTGAATTTTCCGAATCTGGCTCATTGGAAAAATCTCAGGCGATATCTTTTTGTGATGGGAGAAGCCACCTGGAATGAAAAAAGGGATCTTGCTCTTCTTGAAAAAATTATTGATACTGCCACAAAAGAAGAACCCGATGCAGCTTACCTGCTGACGGCCCGGGCCCTGGTAGAGATGCGAAAAGAAAAATGGGATCTGGCCACTTCATTGCTGGAAGCAGCCCTGAAAAAAAGTCCGGCCTGGCTGATTCCGAAATATAACCTGGGTATCTGCTATGCCAATAAACGGAACTACAGAAAAGCGCTTGAATACTATGAGCAGGTTTTAGAACAGGATAGTACCTACAAGACATTTGAATGCGCGAAATGCATCCTCCTGAATATGGCAGAGTATGCATTCAGTATAAAACAATTCGATAAGGGGTTGAAATACCTCTACAGGAATACTGATCTTTTTCCGGATCATTGGGCTCCTTACGAAGCTTTATACAATTATGCTGTCGAATACAAAGATAGTTCAGCCGCCAATGGTTTATTAAATCGCCTGGCCAGGATAGACAGCACATCAGGAATCCGGTTGATGCGCCTCCGGTTCCTGCTTGATTATACCGGAAATAATATATCCTATGATTCATTAATGGCCTGTCGTTCTGTTTTGAAAGATGCATCTGACTCGGCCGATTATTTCTATACCCTGGGGATATATTATGAAGGTACCGGAGACGATGGTGCGGATTCCGCCATTTATTGCTATCAGCAGGCCATCGCCTTAGATAGTACCGATTCTTTTTATCCTTCCGCGCTGTCAGACTGGTTAATCAAACTGGATATGCCCGAAGAGGCAGAAGAAGTACTGGAGCAGGCGATTCCACGGTTTGCTGATGATGAAAAAGTAAAACTTCAGTCAGCGCTATTGGAAATCCTCTTGCAGGAAGAAAAACACTCAAAAGCCCTGGCCCTTTGCAAGGATCTGATCAATCAGGGGCATCTGCAATGCAAAGACCTGAAGACTTTAAGAAAAGCATTCAAGGGTGTCAAGGAATATGAAGAGTTTATCAAATCATGTACGGATAAAAAATGAACTCATTTCTGAGAAGTACAGCTATTATCCGGTTAAATAGTACTGACGATCCTGTATCCGTTTCCTTGTAAAAAATCTAGTCCTTGTTTTTTAATAATTCCTCTGCGGTTTTTATTTTCATACCGGCAGGTATGTGGATGGATATTTTATCTTCCCGTATACCGGTTGCCCTGATATGCCGGCCCAGATAACGTTGATCACTTACTTCCAGTACAAGTCCGGGTAATCCATAATACTGCATAGGCCCAAATGGAAGAGGAATCTTTTCCGTATACCAGGCAACTGTCAGTTGTGGAACCGGTACATAGGAAGTATCATGCCTGATCCACTGTATAGTGGACAGGAAAGCTTTTTTGCAGGGATAACCCAGGATCATTTTCACCGAATCCTCCAAAATCCATGGCTCGGTTTTGGGTGGATGTGTCAGGTAATAATGCCTTTTTGAGGATGAGGCATTGGCAGCTCCACCAAAGATCATTTGCTTTTTCAGATCATAGAGGCTGGAGTGATGTAAAATCCGGCTCCCGTATTGCGGATCATTTTTCATTGGGTCATTCTTTTCGGACATCCCGTACCAAAAAGACATGGAATCATTTAAAACAAGACGGCTGTAAGTTTCCTTCCAGGCATAGGAATCTTTCGGGAAAAAAGCGGGGACTTCCTTATTGATATGGCTATAAACGATATTCCAGCCCTGTTGCGCTTCTGCCAACATAGAAAGCAACAGCAGTTGAATGAACAAAAAGCCCTTCATAATTTATTTTTCAGCCATGAAAGGATAGGCGTAACTCACAGGTGGATGGAAGGTTTCTTTAATCGTTCTGGCACTTAACCAGCGGTAAAGATTCAGGATGCTTCCTGCTTTATCATTGGTACCGCTTCCCCTGGCTCCGCCAAAAGGCTGCTGTCCAACCACAGCACCGGTTGGTTTATCGTTAATATAAAAGTTACCAGCTGCGTTTCTCAGTTTATTCGTTGCAAGTTCTACCGCACTACGATCCGTTGCAATTATGGAACCGGTTAATGCATAAGGAGAAGTCTGATCTACCAGTTCCAGCGTTTTTTCAAACTGGTTGGCATTATAAACATAGATGGTCAGCACAGGTCCGAAAATTTCTTCGCACATGGTAACATATTTGGGATCCTTTGCCTGTATAATGGTTGGCTGAACATACCATCCTTCCCTGCTGTCACATTTTCCGCCTGCCCAGATCTCAGCTTTCGGATCTTTCTTGGCGTTATCAATGTACCGTTTGATATTATTAAAACTTTTTTCGTCGATTACCGCATTTATAAAATTGGTAAAGTCTTCCGGACTTCCCATTTTAAATGATTTAACACCGGCAATCAGTTTTTTCTTTACTTCTTCGGCCATATTGGAGGGGATATAAGCCCGGGAAGCTGCCGAGCATTTCTGTCCCTGGAATTCAAAAGCACCTCTTAATAAAGCCGTCACCA
Source organism: Chitinophagaceae bacterium (assembly GCA_035439185.1). Classification (GTDB taxonomy): domain Bacteria; phylum Bacteroidota; class Bacteroidia; order Chitinophagales; family Chitinophagaceae; genus JJ008. Next base: position 850 of record DAORJS010000187.1, on the reverse strand, counting down.
CCACATCAGGATCTGCCGATTTATGTACCATCACAAAATCCTTGCCCCCTGTTTCACCTACAATCCGTGGATAAGAACGGTACATCGCCATATTTTTACCGATGGTTTCCCACATATTATTGAACACACCGGTGGATCCGGTAAAATGTACACCGGCGAAATCGCGGTGATTAAAACAAACTTTACCGATGGTAGGGCCGTCGACATAGATCAGGTTAATGACTCCATCCGGCAAACCCGCTTCCTGCAGGATGCGCATAAACATCTGAGCTGAATAAATCTGTGTATTTGCCGGTTTCCAAACCACCACATTGCCACACATGGCTGCTGATGTTGGCAGGTTACCACCGATAGCTGTAAAATTGAATGGGGTCACTGCCAGCACAAACCCTTCCAGCGGCCGGTACTCCATTCTGTTATGCATACCCGGACTGCTGATCGGCTGCTGTTTGTATATTTCTGAGAGGAAATGGACATTGAAACGAAGGAAGTCAATGATTTCACAGGCGCTGTCAATTTCTGCCTGGTAAGCATTCTTGCTTTGTCCCAGCATGGTGGTACCATTCAGATAGGGACGGTATTTGGTGGCAATCAGATCGGCTGCCTTTAAAAAAATATTTGCCCTGTTTTCCCAACTCATGGCCGCCCAGCTGTCTTTTGCAGCCAATGCTGCTTCTATCGCCTGATGAACATGCTTCTCCTCCCCTGCATGGAAATACCCCAAAACATGTTTAGTTTCATGCGGAGGGTGAATAGCGTGCTTTTTATTGGTACGTACCTGTTTACTGCCGATATACATCGGGATATCAGCTTCCTGTTTTTTCAGCTCTGCCAGTACTTCTTTTAAGCG
>DAORJS010000186.1:0-5439 GCA_035439185.1 Chitinophagaceae bacterium | reverse complement strand
TTCCCAGATATCATCCTGATCGCTGATGGCGATATATTCTGCACTGGCCAGTTGAAAAGCCTGTTCAAAGTTTTTGTTATAACCCAGGTTGCGGGTATTGAAGTGAAGGCTGATCCGTTGATCTTTTTGCCGGTATTCTTCCAGAATAGCCGCAGTATTCTCCGAAGAACCATCATCACATATAATAATTTCCAGATGCTGCCAGCTTTGCGCCAGAATGGAATCAAGCTGGGGCCGCAGGTATTTTTCGCCATTGTAGGTACAAAGTACAACAGCTACCAGGGGCTGTATGGCTGTGGTATTAATCAATTCAATATTGTGCTTTCCATATTCTTCTGCATGTATAGAAGATATTGCTGAAAAAACGGGTTGGAGGCAGGTGCAGGAGTTGCGGGTAAGCTTTCATCATCTGTTGCAGGGCAAGCGGATAATAACTGAGCGGCAGGTATTTAAAATGAACCCCCTCTCTTTTTAAAATATCTTCTCCTTTACCAAGCGCTTCCCGGATATTATCTTCACTGGTATAAACCGGTTTACTGAATTCTGTATGGGCAAAAGCCTGCAATTTTTCTTTGATCTTCTCCACCCCGCCTAAAAATGAAAAATGCCAGCCTGCATGGGGTATAGAAGGGTATTCATCTCTTTTATCCCGCAGCCCCTGCGGCCTGATACTGCGAAACTGTTTGGCATCAGCGGCAATGCAACCTTTCCACCAGCGGCTGTTACCGGTATTCTGACAATTGAGAAAATAATAATGAAAAAGCAATGAAAAGGCAACCGGCTTATTGGCCGATTTTGCTTTTTGAATCGCTTTCGGTGAAGGGATCTCATCCAGGTCGCCCATTATCACAAGGTCATTATCCTGCATCTGATCAGCAGCACCCAGTAATGCATTTCTTTGTTCGTTCTCCAGTTTCCAGGCGGCACTGGCCGGGTTGTATTGATCCTGTGATTCAAAAATCAAACCGCTGGCGTTTTGTACTACAGGGATATAAATGATTTTTTGTTCCCAGGCTTTAAATCTGCTCCGGGCGGCTTCAAAATGATAAGGTTTCTCCTGTCCGGCATGGGTAAGATTCGATTCGGCGATCACAAAAAAATCAACATAGGGATCCAGGAATTTCAATCGGAATTCCAGTAGTTCCAGTTCATTAAAAAAAGTAAAACAGTCGAAAACCCGCATGCCAGTTTGATGATTTCAGCGCAAATGTAACTGTTAAAGACCTGCAACAGGCAGTATTGGTTTAACGGATGATCAGTTTTTTGCTGACGTTCCGGTAACGTAACAGGTACAAACCGGCAGGAAGAGCGGGCAGACTGATCCGGGATGGGTTGTTGCTGAGCCGGGTTTCCAGGACCATCCGGCCAGTGATATCCGTTATCTGAACAGGGTAGGCGGGATCAAAATTTCCAACGAGATTAATTTCATCTTTAGCCGGATTGGGATGGACATTGATACTTTCTCCAGTACTTGTAAACCAGATTTGCCGGATCGGGGAATAACTGATACTCCCGTTTTTCTCCATCAGGCGAAGCCGGTAATAATTGTACCCTTTTGAAGGAACAGGGTCGGTATAGCTGTATTTATTTCGGTTATTGATCACCGTTATATTGCTTAAGGAAGCCCAGTTGCCCGAGGCATTTCTCCTTTCAATAATAAATTCCTGTAAGATGCCGGGTTCATCTGTTTCCCAGTTCAGGAGCACAGACTGCTGAGCCGCAACCGCCCTGAAATAGAGTAAGCCCACGGGTAACAGCAGTTGACAATAACCTGCCGGATTTGTTGAACGACGAAAACTATAATTGGGAATAATGAACCCAACACTACCATCAGCAGCTGCCTGCGCCGCTGCGCAACCCGGGTCCCTGCCGCTTTCCACTCCTGCAATTCCTGCTGCAATGGAAACAGTAATAGCCGGAGTGGGACCGCTGAAATAAATAACACCACCACTTCCTCCACCGCCACCCCCATAACAGCGGCCTGCCGTTCCGCCATCAGCTGAATTACCACCGTGTCCGCCATCTGTTCGGATAATAGCATTACCATTGTAATTAGCCACATTCATAATGATGGTTCCTCCGGCTCCGGCACCCCCAGCGCCGTCAGATAAAGAACTGCCACCATCAGCTCCGCGGGCACTGATATACTGATTATTTCCGATCAGCTGATTCGCCCATAAAAAAATGATACCGCCTCCCCTGCCTCCATGCACGGAAGAAAATCCATTATTGGAATGACCGGCACCACCTCCGCCACCAGCAAAAATTTTAGCGCCCTGCCAGTTATCTAATGCTTTTCCTCCCAAACCACGGATTGTTACATTACAGCCCAATGAACTGGAGTTGCCTCCGCCGATTCCGCCTGCACTTAAATTAGCACCACCCCCTCCGCTGTTATTATGATTATTGCCACCACCGCCACCGTTAGCCGGAGCACCACGACCACCGGTTTGATTAATGGCCGGATTCGTTACACCCTCTCCTTTATAAGCCCCGCTTTGCGGATTGCTATTGGATCCGGTATAAGCATAACCCGTAGTTGGGACTAAGTTGCTACAGATGCCACTGCTGAGCAGGTAACTACCACCGAGATAACCGGATGAATCGGCCCAGATAGGTTTGGTTAAAGTAATATCCTGATCAGCATAAATGGCAATCACCCCTCCTGTTCCGGCAGCACTATCCCAGGGCTGTGCTTTCACGGTATCCACCACATCCGCTGAATAGTATTCAGCAAACTGAACCAGCTGCACTTTTTCATTCACATCATAATTGTTGAGCAGATCATGAAAAAGAAAGATGGAATCACCAATGATATAACAGATCGTAGCTACTTCATAAAAACCAGCGCCATTCAATGAAGTGGTATCTCCAAAACTGCTGTTATTCGCAGTACTGATGGACGCTCCTTTCATTTGCAGGATCAACACCATTTTATTTACTGATAATCCGGCAGGATTGGCTACCCGCAAACAGGACTTCGCGGGAAAAATTTCAATCACCTGGTGATACGTATTCACTACACCACTGATATTACTGGTTTGTCCGATCCCCTGTTGTAAAAACAGAAGTACCGCCCAGATTGTCAGTAAGCATTTAATTCGTAGCCATACAGGCATAAGTAATAACAGCTGTTGATTCTGCCATAGAAAATTAGGCAGAACCTGTCACTATGAGAATAGTGAAATTCCACAGGTCTTAATAACCTTGTTCCGGCTGAAATTCCGGTCCTTTATTGGGTTATTTACGGAGTGTTTTGTGCGTGCCGTCGCAGAAAGGAGGTGTTTTGGTTTGTTTACACTGGCAGAACCAGACTTCTTGTTCTTTGTCGAACATTACTTTGACACTGCGGTAAGGCATTCCTTCCACCTGTTTATGGGCACTGTCGCAAAAAGGTTCACTGCCACTTAAGCCGCAGCTGCACCAGGAGTAAACTTTACCGGGTAGTACGGTGATTCCGGCTGGTTCTTCAGCAGCTACTCTGGGCAGTCCTTCATTGGGTATTATTTCCATGCGTTTATTTTGCGGACACAAATTTATAAAGATTGAAATTGCCCTGCATATACAGTGTTTCCACTTCTTTTTTCAATACAGCTTTATCAACATCCTTCATTCTTTTTTGTTCGATCAGGTGCCAGGCTTTTTCGGCAAGCAACCAGCTATGCTTTTCTGATACATGTGCTTTTTGAATGGAATGTTGCAGGATAATGAGTAATTCGGTGATGCCTTCTTTTTTTGAAGCCACAGTTTTTACCACAGGTATCTCATGATAATTTCTGCTGAAGGCCGGGGCCAGCATCTGCCTGAGGTTTCTCACAAAATGATCTGCATCGGGCCGGTCGGCTTTGTTCACTACGAATATATCCGCTATTTCCATCAACCCGGCCTTCATGGTTTGTATTTCATCACCAGCCTCGGGTACCACCACCACAACGGTTACATCGGCCAGCCCGGCGATTTCTATTTCACTTTGTCCGACTCCCACCGTTTCCACAATGATATGATCAAAGGGAAATACCTTCATCAGATCGCTGATCTCAATGATCTTCGGATGCAATCCACCCATGGAACCCCGTGTGGCCAGAGAGCGGATAAACACATTGGGATGGGTGTACCAGTCGCTCATCCGGATCCGGTCGCCCAATAATGCACCCAGATTAAAGGGAGAGGAGGGGTCCACGCAGAGTACGCCTACATTCTTACCTGCAGCGGTAAGTAAAGCAATCAGGGCATCAACCAGGGTGCTCTTGCCCGCACCGGGGGGACCGGTAATGCCGATGATTTTGGTGGATGAAGCAGGTAAAGATTCCAGTAACTCTTCATATCCGGGATACTCATTTTCCACCAGTGAAATGGCACGGGCCAGGGAACGGGCATCGCCCGACTGTATGGATTCCGTAATTTCCTGCCAGTTCATATTTTCATTGATTGCATGGCAACTTACACATTTTATTTTTCACGGTTGCTGAAAAACAAAGGGCGCCAACGCTGAAAAGTTGAATATTTGCAGCTTATGCACCCCTTCTCTGTAGTGATTGTATGCAAGAATGAAGCACCGGTAATCGGACTGACCCTGCAAAGTCTGCAGGGACTAACCGATGACCTCGTGGTTTATGATAATGGGAGCACAGACGGTACGCAGGAAATAGTGAAATCCTTTTCTGCCAAACTGATGGAAGGAAACTGGGAAGGTTTTGGAAAGACCAAGGGCAGGGCCTTGTCACTGGCCCGGTACGACTGGGTGCTCTTTTTAGATGCAGATGAAGCAGTGGATCCGGTATTATATCAATCCCTGAAACAATGGAAAGCTCCGGCAATACCCACGGTTTATGAAATGGCTTTCCGGAATTATTTCAAGGATAAGCCTCTTCGTTTCGGAGAATGGGGAACTGATTACCATGTTCGCTTGTTTAATCGGAAAGAAGTAAACTGGGACGAGGCGCCGGTTCATGAACAACTGATTATTCCCGAGGGAACGGTTACGGAAAGATTAAAAGGATTCATCCTGCACCGAACCCTTCGCTCGGTGGAAGCTTATCAAAAGAAGATGGATGCTTATGCGAGACTGGGAGCAGAAAAATATTACAGACAGGGAAAAAGATCAAACTGGCTCAAACGATTCTTTTCACCTTTGTTCAGTTTCCTGAGCAGTTATATTTTTAAATTGGGTTTCCTCGATGGAAAAGAAGGGTATCAGTCTGCCAGAATCCTAGCTGCCTATACCGCGAAGAAATACAAACTGTTGCAGGAGATGTATCAAAACAGAAGCGATCACAAAAGTCGTTGACTTAAGCGATGTCATGCCGGGCTTGACCCGGCATCTATTGGAAAGACGTATCAAAAGAAAGATACCGGGTCAAGCCCGGCATGACGTAAAACGATTTTTGAGATCGCTTCTAAATAACCAATTCATATATAAAAGATGACCAATTTCATTCC
>DAORJS010000185.1:0-5475 GCA_035439185.1 Chitinophagaceae bacterium | reverse complement strand
GCATCCACTTTAAAATAAATCGTTCCATCAGCCGAATTATTATATCGTGCCGAACGGATCTGGATGGACTGCAGGGCTTCATTCACCCTATCCGTAAAGGTAGTACGCTTACTGCCACTGATCGCAGCATTCAGTGCATTATAATCCAGTTCATCCTTACTCACTACAATGGCAATCTGATCACTGTTACCAATATTATCAGCTTCAAAGGACTGTGCCTTGGGGAACAAACGATATCCGGTGATTCCGCAATAAGGAGAATGTTTGGAAACGGTTTCCCCCTGTTTCAGATAAGGAAAGAGTACATAGCTGGTCGTATTGGTATCTTTTCCAAAAACATAAACATAACACTCGGTGGCGTTTTGCACTGACATTTTAAAACGGGTTCCGATCGCTATAGGACTGGTTGTCCGGAACTCATTTGTACCGGGCATCACCCGTAACGGTATATTTTTTCCGCCATCATTATCCACCAGTCCGATATTACATTCCAGCGGAATATTGGCCACATTACTTCTCTTGGGCAGCGGGTCAATGCCATAAGCTTCTCTTACATAGTTTTTGAAATCACCATAACGCACCCAGGCCACCCCATTCTGTCCCCATTCCGGCCCCCAGCTGTTCATGATCTGAAAAGCCCCGCCGAATTTGCGGTCATCATAACCGATCACACACATGGCATGACCGCCCATTCCCATCTGACTTTCATCCATGCCACTGGGCTCCCATAATTCCTGTCCCATCATATTCTGCATAAAACTCGTCCCCACCATCATCCCAATCGCAACGGGTGCATCCTTGGCCAGATGCTCCTTGATACCCCGCACACTGATTTCATTGATATTATCTCCGTTAGTGATCCGGGTAAACCCATGGATAATATTCTGGCGGCCATTCTGAATATCGGCAGAAGAAGGTTCACGGTCACAATCCTGATCATCATAACGGTAACTGCTGAGGGGTACACCACCATTACGGCTCATGGATTCCATGGCCCGCTGGATATAAGAACCCTGACAACCTTCGAGTTTGATCTGATTATATAAATAGGAAGGACTGAACACAATCCGGTTGGGATCCTGTCCGGTGGCAGCTGCGGTGAGAATGGTTTGTGCACTATAGGCACAGCTCCAGGCCACACAGCTTCCCTGCTGACCCTGGTTGCCGCGATCAGGCGCAAAACGCAGTAATGATACGGCTTCAGGTAAGGGGTTTTTAGTGGCATCATCTTCCAGTCCCTCGTAAACAGATGCTTTATTGAATTCGGAGGGATTGAAATTATATCCGCTTTCAGAGAATTTCTTAACGATTTCAGAAGGATTGCAGGAGCCACGGCCCAGCAAAAAATAAGCTCCGGCTGCAATCACCAGTAAAAAAATAATTCCCTTTCCCTTGAACAAACCCAGGAGCATGGGTAATAAGGACATCAGCCCTCCGCCCCCGCCGCCGCCGGGAAAGCTGGGTCTTCTCCCACCACCACCACCACCACCATCATCATCCTGCTGATTTGGATCCACGGGATCATCGGTCATTCTTATTGGCATAGTTCAGATTTTAAATGTTATTTAAAAATAGGAATTCAGACTGAAACCGGGGTGGCTTTGGACCGGGTGAGCAGAATTATTTTTCCCCCGACTGCAACGAATCAGCGCGGGAATCGTCAACTTTGAGCAATATATTCACTGTATGAAAAAAATCACGCTGCTTTCCGGTTGTTTATGTTTTAGTGCACTGCTTTTTGCCCAGACGATAACCGTTCCCCTTGTTTTTGAACAGGGTAAAGAATATGAGATCAGCTTACAGGTCAAAAACACCATATCCCAGCAGGCCATGGGTCAGGCCATTGATTTTACGGTTGATGCCACCGGCAAACATGTGTACAAAGTGACCAATGCTACCGCCGATAACAGCACATTGAATCATTCCATCAAACAGGTTACCTTCTCTTTTGATGGAATGGGGCAGCAAAGAAGTTTTGATTCCAACAATGAAAAAGACCTGAACGGACAATTTGGCAAGCCTATTAAGGAATTGCTGGATAAAAAGTTTGATATGGTGATTAATCCTGCGGGAACGGTATTACTTGTGATGCCGGAAAAAGTAACCCTGACGAATACGGATCCCCGGGTCGCTATCATCAGCAATATGATGAAAGAAATATTTGAACTGGTGCAACCACCAGCCAAGGGAGCTCCCAGTTTTTTCAATGTATTACCGGATACGGTAACCGGGAAAGGACAAACCTGGACCCGTTCCACCAGCAATGAAACCGGCAGATATGATGCGGCTTACCGGCTCGCTGATATCAATGACAGCACCATTGTGGTTGATTTTGCCACGAATTCCACCACAACGACAAAGGCAGAGTTTATGGGAAATCCCACTACTACCAATATGACCAATAAATCCACCGGCAAGATCATCCTGGACCGCTTAACGGGAATCATCAAAGAAAAAACGGAGACCACCGATTCGCAGGGAAGTACCGAATCTTCTTTTGGAAACCTGCCGGTAACCGCTAAAATAACAACTACAATTACCGTTAAGAAGGCTGATTAATAATTATCTCTTTGGATTGTTATGCAGCGGGGTTTATTGTTCCTGATACCATAAAGTAAATAAGCCTGGTATTACAGGAACATCTCCTGTTCCGGAATAGCAGCTTACCCCAACTGGTTACGTAACAGATCTTCAAAACTATCTCTCTTTCTGATCAGTTTTATTTCTCCATCCTGTACCAATACTTCGGCCGGTTTATAACGGGAATTATAATTGGATGACATTTCAAAACCATAGGCCCCTGCATTACAAAGCGCGAGAATATCACCTTCGCGGATTTCAGGAAGCTCCCGGTCGGAAGCGAATGTGTCGGTCTCGCAAATATTTCCGGTGACTGTATATATTTTGACCGGTCCTTCCGGATTGGACAAATTCAGTATATGATGATAAGCATCATACATCATGGGCCGGATCAGGTGATTCAACCCGCTGTTGACAGCTGCAAATTCAATACTGCCTGTATTTTTCATCACCGTTACTTCAGCCAGCAGGTAACCGGATTCACTCACCAGGAATTTACCCGGTTCAAACCAGAGCTGAAATTTTTTATCACCGGCAACAGGATGGGCATCAAATGCTTCTTTTATTTTTTTAGCGAGGAGCGGAATATCCGTGGCGGTTTCATCCGGACGATAAGGCACTTTGAACCCGCCACCAAGATCAATCACTTCCAGTTCGGGAAAATGCGGAATCAGTTCAAATAACACTTCCATTCCCTGTACAAATACATCTGGATCCTTGATATCACTGCCCGTATGAATATGAAGCGTGCGGATATGCAGATTGGTTTCCTTCACCAATGATTCAATCATGGGGAGCTGATTTACCGGGATCCCAAACTTACTGGCATCATGACCGGTTGAAATTTTCAGGTTACCTCCCGCCATGATATTCGGACGGATACGGATTCCAACCGGATAGCCATGCCCGTATTTGCGGCCGAATTTTTCGAGGTTCGATAAACTATCAATATTAATATGCACCCCGGCCGCTACGGCCTCTTCAATTTCACTGAAGGCAATCCCGTTGGAGGTATACAAAATCCGGGAGGGATCAAAACCCGCATGGAGGGCCAGTTTTACTTCGTTGATGGAACTGCAGTCAATATTACAGCCAATACTCTTTACATATTTCAGCACACTGATATTCGTGAGTGCTTTGCTGGCATAAAAGAACCGGGTATCCAGGATGGAAAATCCGCTGACCAGTTTTTCATATTGTTCCCTGATTTTTTCTGCATGATACAGGTAGAGCGGTGTTCCGTATTCCCGGGCCGCCTGCAATAAGACTTCATTTGATAATTGTTCGGGCATGATGGTTGCGAATATAATACATATAAACAGCTATGCCACCCTGAACAGGTGGCATAGCAAAATTTGAAATATGGCAAGGGTTAGTTCTCTTCTTCAGCGGCACCGTCGCCGTTTAAAATCAGTTCACCGCCTTCGGTCACGGCAAGGGCCGTGATTTCATCGGGCTGATCGCCGGTCATCTCTTCATTCGGTTCTTCCGTCTGACCGTCTTTGATCATGGTCGGCTCTACCAACTGATCAGCCAGCACTTCCTTGATTCTGGGCAATTCATCAGCAGAATTAATACCGAAATAATCCATGAAATTGGAAGAAGTGGAATACAACAAGGGCTGACCCGGTGCTTTTTCATTCCGGCCGCTGATAATGATTAATTCTTTTTCCAGCAGTTTTTGTACTGCATAATCGCTGCTCACGCCGCGGATCGCTTCAATTTCTCCTTTGGTAACCGGTTGCTTGTAGGCAATAATGGCCAGGGTTTCCATAGCAGCAGCGGATAATTTCTTCAGGAATTTATCTTTATTCAGCTGCGCCACGGTTTTGTGATAGGCTACCTTGGTCAGGAACTGCCATCCACCCCCGCTTTGTTTTACTTCAAAGGGATAAAACTCGGCATTGTATTTTTCCTTGATGCCTTCCAGGGCGGCTTCCACCTGGTCGAGATTTACTTTTTCTTCTTCTTCCTCAATGCCGTTATTCACCAGTTCGGTTACCTCCAATGTGGTTAAAGGTTTTTCGCTGGCAAAAATCAGTGCTTCAATATGCGGTATCAGATTAACTATTTCCATATCACCCCGGTCCCGGAAGGGACTATTAATTTATTGTAATCAAAAATATTGTTGGCTGTTGAATCAGCAACCGTTCAACGAAACGAAAATACAATCCGTATTATTGGATTAAAAACACACTTATCAACAGTTCCGTTACGGGAATGTTAGAAAATAATTGAACTCCTGCAATAAAGCCATCCACCGGTTCAGCGATGGCAGGTCCGGAAAGGAAAATTATCCTTGTAATGCAGCCGCTCCGCTCACGATCTCGGTCAGCTCGGTAGTGATGGCAGCCTGACGGGCCCTGTTATAGGAAATCTTCAGGGCACGCAGCATTTCATTGGCATTCTCACTGGCTTTGTCCATGGCGGTCATACGGGCACCATGTTCAGAAGCGTTTGAATCCAGAACAGCTTTATATAATTGTGTATTGAGGATCTTGGGCATCAGCTCGGCAATCAGCTCTTCCTTGGAAGGATCGTAGATAAAGTCGGCCTTCGCTGTTCCTTCCTTTTTCTCTACTTTAGGAATCGGCAGGAATCTTTCCAGTTCAAATTTCTGGGTGGCTGCATTCTTGAACTGGCTGTAAATGATTTCAACCACATCAAATTCTCTGGCTTCAAAAGCCTTCATCGCAGCCTGGGCAGCTTTTTGTACGTTGCCAAAATTCAGTTGCAGGAAAATATCCCTGAACTCTGCACTGGTTTTATAATTGGCCCGGGCAAAGTATTCATAGCCTTTCTTTCCAATCCCCCATACCGTTACATTGCCTTTCTTTTGTTGATCGGCATATTTTTCAGCAATAGTGGATTTGATGTGGTTGAAATCATTTACAG
>DAORJS010000184.1:0-5574 GCA_035439185.1 Chitinophagaceae bacterium | reverse complement strand
GCAATTATTGCTGATCAATGATATGGCGGAATCCATGGGGGCATTACTCCAACATGTTAAACCCCACGGTGCTCTTTATAACCTGGCAGCCCGGGACATCATAACCGCCCGCTGTATCGCAAGAGCGGTAAAAGATTTTGATAGCAGGCTCATAATGGTAGGATTGAGCGGAAGTCATGCCATTACCGAAGCAAGTATTATGGGTTTAAAAACCGCCAGTGAAGTCTTCGCTGACCGAACTTATCAGGACGATGGTTCTCTTACTCCCCGTTCTTTACCCGGAGCAATGATAACAGATACGGCAGCATTGCTAAAGCAGGTACATCAAATCGTGAAGGATGGATCGGTGACCACTCTGAATGGAACAATTATTCCCTTGCATGCGGATACGATTTGTATTCATGGAGACGGTCCTCACGCATTACCATTTGCCCAAGCCATCCATCAGTCACTGTTTACCGCATGAAAAAGAACAGCGCCATATTGGGTGCAGCCTTCCTGATGGCTACTTCTGCAATCGGCCCGGGATTTCTCACGCAAACCTCCCTTTTCACTGAGCAGCTGCTCAGCAGTTTTGGTTTTGTAATTCTCATTTCCATCTTACTGGATATCGGGGCCCAATTGAATATCTGGCGGATCATTACGGTGAGTGAAAAAAGAGCGCAGGATCTGGCTAATGCTGTTTTTCCAGGAATGGGGTATGTGCTGGCAGGGTTGATTGCATTTGGCGGACTGGTTTTTAATATCGGCAATATTGCAGGATGCGGTCTCGGTCTGGAAGTACTGTTTGGGATGGATCCGAAGATCGGTGCTGTGATCAGCTGTGTACTGGTATTGGTTCTGTTCTGGTACAAAGAAGCGGGCCGGCTGATGGATGGGTTTACCAAGGTACTGGGACTGATCATGGTCCTGCTCACGTTGTATATTGCCATTAGTTCACATCCGCCGATGGCGACTGCTTTGTACCGCACAGTCTGGCCGGAGAAAATTGATATGCTTAAAATTATTACCCTGGTTGGGGGCACGGTGGGTGGTTATATTTCTTTTGCCGGCGCACATCGGTTAATGGATGCCGGAATTGGTGGAAAAAATAATCTGAAACAAGTCACCCGCAGTTCTGTTAGCGGAATCCTCATCACTTCTTTGATGCGATTCATACTATTCTTTGCCGCATTGGGAGTTGTATCACAGGGGATCAAATTGGCGGCGGGGAATCCTGCGGCCACTGTATTTCAGTCGGCCGCCGGTGATATGGGTTATCTTTTTTTTGGTATTGTCTTATGGAGTGCGGCCATCACTTCGGTAGCCGGGGCATCATTTACATCCGTTTCATTCTGGAAGACATTGGTACCCTTGGTGGGCAGGAATGAAAAAAAGGTCATCAGTTTATTTGTCATTTTTTCCACGATCATATTTGTATGGATTGGCAATCCCGTAAAATTATTGGTATTGGCCGGAGCTGTGAATGGATTGATACTGCCTGTGGCACTGGCATTAATCCTGTTGGCAGCAGTCAGGACTAATCTGATGAAAGGGTACCGGCACCCGGTTTTACTTCAGCTCATGGGCTGGCTGGTAGTGGCAGTGATGACCTATATGGGCATTGTAACCATTCAGCAAAGCTGGGATAAGTTATTTTAATTCCTTTCATTCATACAACTGACTCAAAACAAGAAAGCCCGGCTGTAGCCAGGCTTTTTGTTATCATCCATCCTTGTTTGTGTGTCCAATCAGCCGTTTAATATTTTTGATTTCTCCAGGTAATTCCTCGACGGGTGGTAGATAAATAAACAGGTTCCGTTTTTTATAGTTTGTATAATGCGTGCAGATTCTTTTTCTGAAACAGCGGGACAACCCCAGCTGCGGCCCATGTACATACCGGATTTCAGTCTGGCTTCGTCCACATAAGAAGCACCGTGGATCACAATAGTTCTGAAATATGCCTGATCATTGAATCCGGGATCTGCTCCGTTAAGCCGGAGCGATAATCCATGTTTACCGATATAGGTACCGGAGGTTACATAAAAACCCAGACTGCTTTGCAGTGATTCAGGGGTATTGGAAAATTGCCGGGCAAATTCATCACCGGAATTTTTTCCGTGAGCCACCCAGGTATTGATCAGTAATTCTTTTTTATCAAGATCAATGATATAAAGTCTTTTCTTTTTGGAAGACTGACTGAAATCGCAGATGCTGAGTATATGTTGTTTCTTCAGTTGGTTATGTTCAAGCAGGTATTGGTAACCGGTCCATGCAAAATCAAATGCAGCTTTTGATAAACCGAATTGTTCTAAACCTGACTGATCATAAACCAGACTGGCTTCAGTAGTTGCCGATCCCTTCTCATGTTTAATGCTGACCGCGGTAACAGCTGCAGGGCTGTTGGCGGGAGAGCTGGGGATTATTGTGAAGGAAGTACACAATAATCCAACGGATATTGGTAGCAAGATGGTTCTCACTCAGGGTACGGTTTTTCTTTCGGATCTGTATGCAGTATTGTACTGCACTGATTTTAAAAACGAAAGGCAGTGACAAAATATTATGCGATTGTTAATCTTGCAAGAAATAATCCACTGTTTTTAAGGCAATTGCGAATATTTACGTAGGCAATTGATTTGAATGTGGGGAAAATTACGTGAATCTTATAAATGCTAAGTATCAGTGTATATATATTATATAAGTGGATGTATTTAGTTCTCCATGATCTTATTAATAGCCCTTTGCTTGGTTAAAAATTCACTGCCATAAATCTTTAATAAGAGCATGAATAATGAAATCAGCAGAGGGCCGAAAATCAGTCCGATAAAACCAAAAAGCTTTAATCCGATGATCACACCAAATACGGTTGTTAAGGGATGGACATTGCCCAGCTTTTTTAAAAGGGAAAAACGAAGTACATTATCAATGGTACCGATGATACCAAAGCCATAGATCAGCATCAGGGTCCCTTTCAGGGTTTCATCTTTGGCAAAGAAAATAATACCCAAGGGAATATAGGCCAGGGCTGCTCCAATCACCGGAAGCATGGCCGCAATACAGGTAACTCCGAACCAAAAGAAAGGTTCCTCTACACCGATAATGAGATAAAAGGGTAGGGCAATCAGTCCTTGTGCTAAAGCCACCAATGGGATTCCAATGGCATTGGAGTAGACCATCATATGAATTTCCTGTCCGATACGGGATACATTTTCATCTTTCAGCGGCACATGTTCGTACAGGGCATCTTCCATCCTCCGGCTGTTGACAAGCATGAAGTAGAGGATGAAATACATGAAGAAGATATTGGTCAGTGTGCTGAAAGTGGCATTAAGGATACCTGGCAGGCTGTTGGCCAGGTTGGCACCCAGTTTATTGATGTTTTCCTCACTGGCGATCGACACATCAAAACGCAGTTCAATATCGGCCACTACTTTTTTCATGGCTTCAGTAAGTTCTGCGGAATGCTGAATGGCATAATTGACCTTGGTGGATAGCATATTCACGAGTAAACCGACCGGCAACAAAATCACAACCAGCGAAAACAGCATTAATAATACAGCGGTCCAGCCCTTTCGCCATTTTTTCTTTTCAGTCAGCAGGAGCATCCATTTATGTAATAAAATATACAGTGTAATAGAACCCAGCAGTGCCGGCAGGAAATTATATAATTCCATGAACAGCAGGATAAAAAGCAGCAGGATGATCAGGATAAAGAAGACCTGCCGTACCCGGTTCTGGCTGATGATGTCTTTCATAGATTAAAAGTAAGGAAATTAGGTATTTGGAATTGGGTATCAGGTATTCCTTATGCGCAGCAGCTTTTGGGGAATGGGGGTATTTAAATATTTAGATATTAGGATATTGGGATATTGCTTTGCCCGCCGTAGCCTTGGCAAAGGAGGGGATATTAGGAAGGGTCGTTGGAATTCCGGGTTAGACCTTGATTCCAACGACTCTTCAGGATTGAAATTATTTGCTGCACTTATACTTTCACTGATTTCCATTTTCCTTTCCGGAAATAATAGAAAGCCAGCATGGCCATTGCGCTTTCTGCAGCAGGAATGGCGATAAAGGCGCCGGTTGGTCCCATATTAAACACACGGGCCAGCAGAAAAGCCAACGGAATCTGGAACAACCAGAAGCCTATAATATTAATCCAGGTTGGGGTTTTTGTGTCACCGGCGCCATTCAGCGCCTGTACCATCACCATTCCTATTCCATAGAAAATATAACCGCTGCCAATAATCTGAAGCGACAGTACCCCAAAACGATGTACTTCCGGCTCTGTGGTAAACACACTGATAATGGGGGAGGCAAAGAACAGGAAGAGAATCATCACCAGCGACATAAACAGGGCATTGTATTTTGTCGTCAGCATCACACTTCTCTCGGCCCGGTCCGGTTGATTGGCCCCCAGATTTTGTCCGACCAGGGTGGCAGCTGCATTACTGAGTCCCCAGGCAGGTAAAATAAAGAAGACCACATTCCGGATCGCGACCTGATAACCGGCAGAGGCATCCGTACCTCCTGTATTGGATACAATCCAGGTCATTACGATCCAGCTTCCGCTTTGTATAAAGAACTGGAAGGTGGCGGGCCATGCCACTTCAAACAAATGTTTAATCTGTGACCCTTCCCATTTAAAGTAGGACAGCTTCATTTTGATCATTCGTTTTTTCCCGAACAGGCGATAACACTGGTATAATACACCAATTCCACGTCCGATCGTAGTGGCAATGGCGGCTCCTTTTAAACCCAGGGCAGGGAAGGGGCCATAGCCATTAATCAGCATCGGGCATAAAAAGATATTGATCAGACTGGCGATCCAGAGACTCCACATAGCAGTGGACGCATCACCGGCGCCCCGGAAAATTCCGTTGATCAGAAAAAGCAGGATGATTACAGTACTTCCTCCCAGCATGATGCGGGCAAAAGCCGTTCCTTCTTTGACTACTTCCGGTGCGGCACCCATCAGTTGAAGAATGGAGGGAGCAAAAAGAATTCCGGTAATACTGAGAACGGCAGAGCAAACCAGGGATAAGGTAATGGCTTGTGCTCCTGCTTTTGCTGCGGCATCCGGATTTTTTTCTCCGATCCGACGGGCCACTATGGCTGTGGCAGCTGTACTTAATCCAATAGCAATTGTGTAGATGATCGTGATAAAGGATTCGGTCAGTCCCACTGTTGCCATAGCGATCTTGTTATGAGGCGCGGGGAGATGACTTACAAAATACATATCCACTACGGCGAACACAGATTCAAGACTCAGCTCAAGAATCATGGGTATAGCCAGTAAAACAATAGCCCCACGGATACTACCCTTGGTATAGTCGTGTTCTTTTCCGCTAAAGGCATCGCGGAACAGGTCAAAAAAATGAAATATTTTATTGGTTTTTGTTGATTGCGGCATGATTGACAAATATTGCTGCAAGTGACAAAGCGGATGCATTGACACTATGTTGATGAAAAAAATAGATTGATGAGTGCAGCGAAAAGTCTGCACAAAGATAAACGGTCAGTATGTATTACCCGGTTGCGCCGTTATCAGCAGGCCGGGAAAGCAGGGAGCTTCATATGCGGCGATTGAGGGTCAAA
>DAORJS010000183.1:0-5632 GCA_035439185.1 Chitinophagaceae bacterium | reverse complement strand
TGTGCCATGTCCGATCCTGGAGCGGATACCAATCACAGAATGCTCCACCCTTGATGCATTGATAATGGACCCTTCGGCTACCAGTGTTTTTTCCAGTGTAGTGCCGCTGATCTTGGCCGGGGGCAGCATCCGCGGACGGGTATAGATGGCATTATCGTTATCAAAAAGATTGAAGTCGGGTAATTCCTGGGTCAGTCCGAGATTCGCTTCAAAGAAGGAATAAATATTTCCGATATCGGTCCAGTAGCCTTCATACTGGTAACTGGCCACTTTATATTTTGAAATAGAAGTAGGAATAATTTCCTTCCCAAAATCCGTTGCACTGGCATGCTCTTTCATGAGCAGATCGAACAAGAGCTTGCGGTTGAAAATATATATACCCATGGATGCCAGGTAATTCCGGCCCTTTAGTTTCATCTGTTCACCGGTATCACTTTCCCATTCAGGCAGGATTTCTTTTTTCGGCTTCTCTATAAAAGAAGTGATCAGTCCTTCAGATGATTTGAGAATCCCGAATTCAGGAGCTTCTCTTTGTCCAACCGGTATAGTTGCAATGGAAATATCAGCGCCCAGTGCCTTGTGGTTATCCAGCATATCTGCAAAATTCATCTGATAGAGCTGGTCACCGGAAAGGATCAGGATATAATCACTTTCAAATGGTTCAATATGCCGGAGCCCCTGACGGACCGCATCAGCAGTTCCCTGGTACCAGGCCGGGTTATCGGGTGTTTGTTCTGCTGCCAGAATATCTACAAAGGCTTTACTGAATGCACTGAAATGATAGGTATTCTTGATATGTCTGTTAAGGGAAGCAGAGTTGAATTGAGTCAGCACAAACATTCTGCCGATCCCATTATTCAAACAGTTGGAAATCGGAATATCCACCAGGCGGTATTTACCAGCGATGGGTACAGCCGGTTTGGAGCGGCTGGCCGTAAGGGGGTATAATCTGGAGCCGGCACCGCCGCCTAATATCACGCAAAGCATTTCTTTTGAATGGGTAATCGTTCTGATGGCCATAACAGGTAATTTACTTCAATGATTGGTATAAATCGATATACTGTTGTGCGGAACTGTCCCATGAGTGATCAATAGTCATCATGTGTTCACGCATCCAGGTATAAAGGTCAGGTTTATTCTGATAAAGGTCAATAGCCCGGCCTACCGAATACGTAATATCCCAGACAGATGCCTGGTCAAACCGGATGCCGAAGCCCTGCCAGTCACCCATATCGGTTACCGTATCTCTTAATCCACCCACATTCCTCACCATTGGTACGGTACCATAACGGAGTGCATACATCTGATTCAGTCCGCAGGGTTCCACCCGGCTGGGCATGAGTAAAAAATCGGAGCCGGCATAGATCTGGTGACTCAGGGGTTCACTATAACCGATATAAGAATTGTAATAACCGCCAAACTGGTGCTTCATCTGATCCAGCCGGTCTTCCAATGCAGGGTCACCTGAACCCAGGATCAGGAAGTTTACCTGACCATGGTGCTGGTAAATGGCCTGACTGATAGCCTCGGGCAGAAGGTCAGCTGCTTTTTCGCCCACCAGTCTGCCAATAAAAGACACCAGGGGCTTATTAGGGTCCAGACCAAACTGACCGGCCAGTTCCTGTTTATTCTTCATCTTTCCTTTTTCCACCAGTTCCTTATCATAGTTTTTGATAATCATGGAATCAGTGAGCGGGTCCCATACATGGGTATCAATGCCGTTGAGGATACCATGGCTCTTGCCCATTTCATACTGGAAAAGATTCTCAAGTCCGTTGGCGGCTTCTTTTAATTCATCGAGATAGCTATGACTGACGGTGGTTACTTTCCAGGCGCATTTAACCGCAGAAGCCATGGGGTTGATGGTATTGTTCCAATCCAGCATTCCCCATTTCCAGGAATCAAAAGGTGGTAACAGATAATATTTACTCCAGTCGATCCATCCCTGGTATTGTCCGTTGTGTACCGTAAAAACAGAAGGGATATCGGCCAGTTTGGCCCGGAATTCCAATCCGTGTTTCATGAAAAACGGAATCAGTCCGGTATGGTGATCATGACAATGAATTACATCCGGTTTGTGATTCCATTTGCTGATCCAGTCGCAGCAGGCAATCTGAAAGGCCAGGAATCTTTCGGTATCATCATCATACCCATAAATTTTTTCCCGGTCCAATAATCCGTTGATATCAATAAGGTATAAATCAAAACCCAGCTTATTGGTTTTCTCTTTGATAATACTATAATGAAAAGGATGAGGGCCCATCCGCTGATCGCCTTCATGCACCAGTTCCCAGTCGTTATTATAAAGGAATTTGGTCCGGTACATGGGCATGACCACTTTGGCTACATGCCCGAGTTCCGCCTGGTATTTGGGCAGGGCGCCCACAACATCCCCCAGACCACCCGCTTTGGCTACCGGGTAACATTCTGCCGCTACATGAATGATCTCCATAACTGATCAACAAGATTTCGTTGAAATTAAGTGGTTTAAGGCTGATTGCAAAACTAAAACAGGCAGATTAATCTGCCTGTTTAAAATACCCCTAAAGGGAGGGCCCTTTTTTTTATACATGCTGCCAACAGGTTTTTCTTTGTTTTCCGGCTTATTTAAAATTGTTATACTTTCAGCACTTTATCAAATAAATCATCGATTGCAATGAGTCAGCAAACCAAACAGCCAACCAATTATGGCGCCTTAAGCACCCTGGTTACCGTTTTCTTCTTCTGGGGTTTTATTGCGGCCGGCAACAGTGTATTCATTCCTTTTTGCAAGCACTATTTCCATCTCGATCAGTTCCAGAGTCAGCTGATTGACTTTGCCTTTTATACTGCTTATTATGTAGGAGCACTTGCCTTATTTGCCTATGGGGCATTTGGGGGTAAGGACCTGGTAGGAAAATGGGGATACAAAAAAAGTATCGTCTATGGTTTGCTCTTTTCAGCACTGGGTGCTGCGGCCATGATCCTGGCCGTACAGGGCAATAGCTTTGCCGGTATGTTGCTCGGTTTATTTATTGTAGCACTTGGATTTTCATTGCAGCAAACAGCCGCCCAGCCTTTTTCCATCACCCTCGGCGATCCATCTACCGGATCATCCCGGATCACACTGGGTGGTGCCATTAACTCATTCGGAACATCTATCGGCCCCCTGGTAGTGGCCCTGGCCCTTTTTGGAACAACGGCTGCTATTACAGATGATAAAATTGCTTCGCTGAGTTTATCTAAAGTGATTGTATTATATGTGGGCGTGGGTGCCCTATTCATCGCAGCAGCAGCTCTTTTCTTTTTCTCTAAAAAAGTGCCTTCCGGAATTATCATTGAAAAAACAGAAAAAGCCAATAAGGCGCTTTATACTTTACTGATCATGACCGGACTGCTGATCGCCATGTTTGTTCCGGTATTTGGCAGTTATCAGAAAGATATGACCAGTGCCAGCGATGCTGAAAAACATGCGCTGGAAGCTTATCGTCTGCGCTGGTTGCTGGGTGCCATGGCCGTGGTTGTAGCAGGACTGATCGTTGCCAATATGAGTGCCCGTAAAAAAGCAGATGGATGGGGTGCCATGAAATATCCACAGCTGGTATTGGGTATGCTGGGCATTTTTGTTTATGTGGGAGTGGAAGTGGCCGTAGGCAGTAACCTGGGAGAACTATTAAAACAGAAAGAATTCGGATCCCTCTCTGCTTCAGAAGCCACTCCGTATATCATGATGTACTGGGGAAGTTTAATGATTGGTCGATGGACCGGTGCCATCGGTGCTTTTGAATTTAAAAAATCTACCCGGCAGATTTTACAGGTGATCGTTCCCCTGGTGGCATTTGCCTTGTTGATACTGATTATCTATCTCTCCGATTATAATGTAAAAGCCCTGTTCTATTATGTAGTATGTGTACTGGTGCTGATCGCAGGCTTCTTTATGAGCAAGGAAAAACCTGCTACTACACTGCTGGTATTTAGTTTACTCGGTGTGGTGGCCATGATTGTTGGGTTGCTGACAACAGGCAGCATTGCAATCTATGCTTTCCTTAGTGCCGGTCTCTTCTGCTCTATTATGTGGCCTTGTATTTTCAGTCTGTCTGTGGCTGGTTTGGGTAAATACGAATCACAGGGTTCTGCTTTCCTGATCATGATGATCCTGGGTGGTGGTATCCTGCCTCCGATACAGGGAAAAATCGCAGATATCATCGGAATCCACCAATCTTATATTATCGCCGCTGTTTGTTTTGCCTATCTGGCATTCTTTGGTTTTATTGTCAGGGGAATTCTTCGCAAACAGGGCGTGGATTATGATGCACAGGTTTCAGGCGGACATTAATTTGATTCAAAAGTTATAACAGTATGTCAAGTTACGCAGTAGGTATTGATATCGGCGGCACCAATACCAAGTTTGGTATCGTGGACCGCAACGGTCATATCATTGAACAGGACCGCATGGCCAGTAATGAACATGAAGATGTGAGTGAGTATATAGACGAACTCATCAGCAAGCTGAATCCCATGATTGAAAGGGCCGGTGGCAAGGATAAATTTGCCGGCATCGGTGTCGGGGCTCCCAACGGGAATTATTATACCGGCACCATTGAATATGCCCCCAACCTCAAATGGAAGGGGATTATTCCAATTGCCCGGATGTTCACGGAAAAAACAGGACTTAAAACCCAGCTGACCAATGATGCCAACGCTGCAGCCGTAGGCGAAATGATGTATGGCTGTGCAAGGGGCATGAAACATTTTATTGTGATCACCCTCGGTACCGGTGTGGGCAGCGGGATCGTGATTGATGGAAAAATCTTACTCGGGCATGACGGCTTTGCCGGCGAACTCGGACATACCATTATCCGCCATGATGGCCGTTTACATAAAGGCACCGGGATGAAGGGGAGCCTGGAAGCCTATGCTTCTGCCACAGGCGTCAGGGAAACCGCACTGGAACTGCTGACTCAATACCCCGAACAGGAAAGTCTGTTGCGTGATTATTCCATCAATGAGCTCACCAGTCACTCTGTATATGAGTGTGCCATGAAAGGGGATAAAATCGCCAATGAAATATTTGAATTCACCGGACAAGTACTGGGAGAAGCCCTGGCGAATTTTGTGATGTTCTCTTCCCCGGAAGCCATCATACTTTTTGGCGGACTCACCAAGGCCGGGGACCTGATCATGAATCCGACCCGCAAGGCCATGGAAGAAAACCTGCTGCAGATTTTCCAGAATAAAGTAAAACTGATGTTCAGTGAACTGAAAGAAGCTGATGCTGCTATTCTGGGAGCCAGTGCATTGGTTTGGGAGTAATCATTTATTTTTCTGTTGAATCAGGAATACGGCTGGCACCGGTCTTTGTCCTCCCGTATCTGACACTTTAATAGTTTCCTTCCCATTAACCAGCATACAACTGCTGCCTCCCCCGTCGAGATTCAGGGCTTCCCAACATCCCAGGTCTTTCAGTATTTGCGCTTCCTGGGTTAGTGTAGCCCCTTCGGCTAAACCCGGATTACGGCCTTCGATTACCAGGATGATGAGTTTATTGTTTGTTGTATAACCCATTGCGGTCCTGGGATGTTTATCATCAATCGCTTTACCTGCAAATTTGATCTCTTCGTTGTTACTGATCCGGATCTCTCCGTTCTGTAAC
>DAORJS010000182.1:0-5708 GCA_035439185.1 Chitinophagaceae bacterium | reverse complement strand
TCTTATTTTTTTCTGAGATGTGGGAAAGATTCGGGTATTACCTGATGATCGGGATATTCTTATTATATCTTAAAAATGTTGAATACGGGTTTGCCATGACCAATAGCGAGGCTTCTGATCTTTATGGAACTTTCATAGCACTCGTTTTTCTAACTCCTTTTATCGGCGGACTTTTAGCTGATCGTTATTTTGGATACCGCAAATCGATCATCGCGGGGGGATTGATGATGGGTGCCGGCTATTGTCTGATGGCCGTACATAGTCTGCCTATGCTTTATCTTTCAATGACATTGGTTATTCTGGGAAACGGCTTTTTTAAACCAAATATCAGCACACTGCTGGGTAATTTGTACTCAACACCTGAATATTCCCAACGCAAAGATGAAGGATACAATATATTTTATATGGGGATTAATATTGGCGCATTCATCTGCAATTTCTTCAGTGCGGCCATTATCCTTATTTGGGGATGGAAATATGCCTTTGTAGCAGCCGGGCTTGGTATGTTTTTCGGCGTCATTATTTTCATCTCCGGTACAAGGCATTATACAAATGGGGATATTCGAAAACCCATGGCAAAAGAGGATATGCCTTTCGGAAAAATCGTTCTCACTATACTATTCCCCTCTGTCATAGCAGGTATTATCGGATGGGTGATCCCAGGAAATATATTCCAAAGCGACAGTAATGACGCTTTCATTTTTGCCTGTATTCCTGTAATCTATTTTTACACTTCCCTCTATATCCGCGCAAGTGCCGAAGACAAAAGGCCGATTGCAGCACTGTTAGCCATCTTTGCGGCTGTGGTGATGTTCTGGGCAGTATTCAAACAAAACGGAACGGCACTGACGATATGGGCAGACAATTATACCAACAGGCAGGTAAGCGGAACCGCTGGCGATGTTTTCAGAAAAATAAAACTGGCAGAGGAACTGCCTTATAAAAAAGATACTGTCAATCTTTACGACGCCCAGTTCAGAATACAAAAAGATGCTTTGGGTAAGGTGATAAAAGAATACAATTATCCTGTTTATTTTAAGAATGTCGAACCCTCAAAATTACCTGCTGAAGGAGGTAAAGTTACTTTGTGGAGTACTCCGCTTAGCCAATCCATTAACCCCGGATGGGTAATTTTTCTGACCCCATTGGTGGTTGCATTCTTTGCATTCCTGCGGAGAAAAAAACAGGAACCTTCCACTGCTACCAAGATTGCTTTTGGTCTGCTGATCTCAGCTTTGTCCGTTCTTGTAATGGTAGCTGCGGTATACGCTTCAAATAATGGTGCCGAGAAAGCCAGTGTAATGTGGCTAATATGCACCTATGGCGTCATTACCATCGGCGAACTGCTGTTAAGTCCCATGGGGCTTTCTTTGGTATCAAAATTAAGTCCCGTCCGTATCACTTCACTGATGATGGGTGGTTGGTTTCTGTCCACCTCCATTGGTAATAAATTGTCTGGCTTGTTGGCTACTTTATGGGATGGCTATGAGCACAAAGCCAATTTCTTTTGGGTAAATTTTGGATTATTGCTCTTGGCAACGGTTATCATTTTTTCGATGCTTCGCTGGCTGAACAGAATCATGAAGGAGAAAGGAGTTAATTAGTCGAGAGTCTTGAGTCAAGAGTCGGGAGTCGCGTTTACCAAAAGTAATGCGCCATTCTTTTCTACTGACTTTCTTCCGGACTTTCTGACTTCCGGACTTCCCGTCTTCCGGACTTTCCGACTTCTCTCCAATTTCCTTATCTTACCAATACAAAACCTAACTGCTATGGCAGAACAGCAAAACAACTTCAAGCCCTTTGTTTCTGCAGAAACCAAGATGGCGGAATTCACGGTAAAGTCCATACTTACCGGTGCAGCCTTTGGAATTATTTTTGGCGCCGCCACTGTTTACCTCGCTTTAAAAGCAGGTCTTACCGTATCAGCCTCTATCCCTATTGCAGTACTGGCCATTACGCTTGGCCGGAAATTCCTGCGAACTACTATTCTTGAAAATAATATTATACAAACAACCGGTTCTGCCGGGGAAAGTATTGCGGCTGGTGTGGTATTTACCCTTCCGGGTTTTTTATTCCTCAGCGAAAGCGGCAGTGCTAACTTCTTCAATTATTTCACCATCCTGATCCTTGCCATCTTCGGTGGTATCCTGGGAACATTGATGATGATCCCGCTCAGGCGTTCATTAATAGTAAAGGAACATGGCACCCTCCCCTATCCGGAAGGCACGGCCTGTGCATCAGTGCTGAAAGCAGGTGAAAAGGGAGGTGATTTCGCTAAGACTGCCTTTATGGGTTTAGGTTTTGCATTTGTATATGCCATCCTGCAAAAAATATTTCATGTAATTGCAGAAACGCCTGCCTTCATGACCAAACAGACCCAGCGGTTTTTCCCATCTGCCAAAGTAAGCGGAGAGATCACTCCTGAATACATGGGTGTAGGATATATCATCGGACCCAAGATCGCCGGTGTACTGGTGGCAGGTGGTGTATTGAGCTGGTTTGTCTTTACCCCATTATTGGCCAGTTTGCTCAACGATAATGGAGATATTATCGCTGCCCAGCTTGCTAAACTCGGTTATCTGAAAGATGTAAATACAGCGGGTGGCCCCGGTGGCTGGAATCCTGCCACCCAGGGTTTTGATGACTGGTCAACCGCCATTTACAGGGCCTATATCCGGCAGATCGGTGCAGGTGCCGTGGCGGCAGGCGGTTTTATTACTTTGATTAAAACTATTCCTACAATCATTTCCTCCTTTAAAGGAAGTATTGGTTCATTGAAAAAAGATGGAGCCGGAGCAACAGAAACAAAAATCCCAAGAACGGAAAGAGACCTCTCCATTAAAGTGGTGGGTATTGGTAGTCTTGGTTTGTTATTGGTCATTGCACTTTTACCCAATACCCTGATCCCCGGTACCAATATAGGCAGTAAGCTCTTACTGGGATTACTGGTCATTGTTTTCGGTGCTTTTTTTGTGACGGTGGCTTCAAGGATCGTTGGCTTAATTGGTTCATCCAACAGTCCGATCAGTGGAATGACCATTGCCACCCTGATGGGTACCTGCCTGATTTTTATAATGGTTAAATGGACCGGTCATGTGTATGAGCCCATGGCCCTGGTAGTGGGAGGTATGATTTGTATTGCTGCAGCCAATGCAGGTGCCACCTCGCAGGATTTAAAAACAGGCTATCTAGTTGGTGCCACTCCAAAATACCAGCAAATTGCATTATTTGTTGGTGCTATAGTTTCATCTATTGCCATTGGTGCCACGATCAAAATACTGGACCGGCCTACAGCTGAAATGGCCGCTCAGGGAATTCAGCATGCGATTGGTACTGATGAATATCCTGCTCCCCAGGGAACCCTGATGGCCACGCTGATCAAGGGAATTCTTTCATTCAACCTCGACTGGCAGTTTGTTTTAGTAGGTGTATTTATTGCAGTAGTGATGGAACTTTGCGGCATCAAGGCTTTGAGTTTTGCCATCGGCATTTATCTTCCGTTGTCAACTACACTCCCCATCTTTATCGGCGGCGCTATCCGTGGTATTGTGGAATGGAGAAATAAGAAAAAGAATATCCAGGTTTCTGCCGAAGAAGAAGATCTTGGCAAAGGCAATCTCTTTGCTACCGGTCTGGTGGCGGGCGGTGCGTTGGCCGGGGTTCTCGTGGCCATCCTATCATCCATCCCCAGTATCAATTCCGGTTTGGGAGGCGTGAATGCAGAGCATGGTATCTCGGGCTCCCTTGGTCTGGAAGGTTATAAATGGCTGGGGGTGCTTTTCTTTGCTTTAATGGGATTTGTTTTATACCGGATTGCAACAGGCAAAACGAAAAACAGTTAAGCATGAAGCAAAGCATCTTTTTGCTTTCTCTATGCTTATTGCTGTCAGCAAAGCTTTTCCCCTGTGGAAACAGCTACCACCGTAATGCCCATACCACCGAATACCTGAAAGACAACCAGCTCGGATCTTTCCGATTCCGGAAAGGATTTGATCAGTCGGTTCTTTTGCAGGAATTTTATAAACTCAGCGATGCCATCAGTAATCAACTGAACCTCTTTGAAAATAAAAACGACAAAGCCCTCGCCTATATGAGGATGGGCAAAACAGCGGATGCGATTGCCATACTGGAGCAACTGGAGAAAGAGAAACCCAATGAATACAAAGTGATTGCCAATCTGGGTACCGCTTACGAACTGGCCGGCCGCAACAAAGAAGCACTTCAGTATATCCGTCGTGCGATGCAGCTGAATAGTCAGTCTCACCAGGGAAGCGAATGGTTCCATATCCAGGTGCTGGAAGCCAAACTACAAAATAAGCCTGCCGACTGGTGGATCAACCACCCGGTGCTAGATCTCAATCAACTGAAAAAAGATGCGGAAACCATTATCAGTGATATGGTGTACCAGCTCAAGGAAAGATTGCCCTTTACACCAGGACCCTATTTGATGATGGCCGCCATATTGCGGGATGCAGCCGGTTATATCCGGGAACAACAAAAATGGCAACAGGAATGGGTGCTGCTCAGTATCGCAGCAGAATATGATACCGGTAAAAAACTTTCACTGGATACTCTTATCCAGGCGACTGAAAACAAACTAAAAGCAGCAAACCTGCCCATTCCCGATCTGGCCACCCATTTCAGCAATGAAGATGATATACTTAAAAAGGGAAAAGACCTGCTGGAAAAAGGTATCGAATTGGTGAATGGCCAAAAAGAAAAACGGGCGGAAAAAGAAAATGAATCCGGAAATGGACAAAACAAGCTATGGATTATAATCCTTGCAGTCGCAGTGCTGGCCGGAGCCGGACTCTATTTTGGCTTCCGGAAAAAGCGGATTGAGATCAGATAAAATTCAGGTAATCGTATTGCTTTGTCAGGATTGACCGGTCATCCGCATTCAGCCATTTCTTTAAAACCGTGGCATAGGCATTCTTGAAATCCACTTTGAATTTCAAATCCCCCTCATCCAGGTTGGCCAGGTCAGGCATTTCATTGATCAGCCCTTTCTGTTTTAACCCTCCGCTGATAAAGAACATATTGTTGGCAGTACCATGATCCGTACCGTTACTGGCATTCTGGGCCACTCTTCTTCCAAATTCAGAAAAGGTAAAGAAGAGTACATCATTGAATCGGTTATTCTGCTTCAGGTCTTTTACAAAGGCCTTGATGGCATCGTTCATTTCCGTAAACAACCGCTGCTGCTGATTATCCTGATTGATATGGGTATCAAAACTTCCCAATGACACATAGTAAACCTTGGTATTGATCTCTGAATAAATCAGGGAAGCCACTGTTTTCAGACTATTACCAAGCCCGGTAGCCGGATAGCTGGCATTGGTCGGGTGCATTTTACTTTGCTGGAAAATATAATCAGCACTGGACAAAGTTTCCGCCATTGTTTTGTACAGGTAATCCACGGGCTGATCTCCGGCTGGGGTATTATTTGATTTGTGATTCTTCATCACATCCCGGAAGAATTTTTCGTTCGCGGTACCATATAACCTTCTCGGGTCTTTTACAGCGATCCCTTTGAGCTGCTCTCCTTTCAGGGAAAGACTCAGGATATCATCCAGTTCAATGGCCTGCGTGGGTTTATCACAGCCCTTGCATTGGGCATCGAGGTAACGACCTACCCAGCCGGTGGTCCAGTATTCCGTGGACTGGCTTGCAATATGCCAGATATCCGTTATGCTGAAATGCGAACG
>DAORJS010000181.1:0-5724 GCA_035439185.1 Chitinophagaceae bacterium | reverse complement strand
AACCCAATGAAGAAGGTTTAGGTATTCAGGATTCAATTCTTAAAAGTGATGGCAGTGGTTGCCAGTTCCTGCACATGAAAGCAGGCGGTTCCAAACAACCTGCAACAACCGAATCAGTGCTCGCAAAAGAACATTTTGTATATCAGGAAGGCCAGTCAGTTTTCAAATTTGCAGTCAAGGGAATGGCAGATGTTAGTGCTGAACTACTGGAAAGAAATAACCTGACCGGAGATGATATTTCCTGGCTGGTTCCCCACCAGGCCAACCTGCGTATCATTGATGCCACCGCCAACCGGATGGGCCTGCCTAAAGAAAAAGTAATGATCAATATCCAGCGGTATGGCAATACCACAGCCGCCACATTACCGCTCTGCCTCTGGGATTGGGAATCAAAACTTAAAAAAGGTGACAATATCGTACTGGCTGCTTTCGGTGGTGGATTCACCTGGGGTGCTACTCTTGTGAAATGGGCGTACTAGCGTCTGCGTCTGACGTCTCGCAGAGCGTCTGCGTCTGACATCTCGCAGAGTGTCTGCGTCTGACATCTCGCAGAGTGTCTGACGCATTAACACATCTCGAAGAGCATCTGACGCTTTTTACCCTGGAAAAAAACCATCTCATCCCGTTTATTTTCCCCTTTTTAATTTCCCTCGCTCCCTCAAATTTGCTGAAAACGCATTCCATGAAATTTGAGCAGGCAGGCATTTATCATATCTACAACAGGGGAAACAACCGTCAACGGATTTTCTTTAACCACGGAAACTATCATTATTTCCTGAACAAGTGCCATCATTTTCTTAAACCGGTTTGCCAGATTTTTTCATGGTGCCTGATGCCTAATCATTTTCATTTTCTGATTGCTGTTGATGAAAAAAGTCTGACACCCATCAGGTCAGGCGGGATCACAATGCCTGCCATAACCAATGCATTCAGGTTGTTGCAAAGCTCCTACGCTAAAGGCATAAACGTCCAGCAAAAAAGAACCGGGAACCTGTTCCAGCAAAAAACAAAAGCCAAATTAGTCAGTGGTCTGGTTGAATATACACGAACGGCCTTCTTTTATATTCACCAGAATCCGGTGAAAGCCCATCTTGTAAAAACAAAGCATGAATGGGAGCATTCTTCCTGGCATGAATATTTTGGAAAAAACATTACCGGACTTTGTAATACCGATCAATTTTTACAACTCCCTTGCATGCTGGAAAGACCGATAACAAAGGATACTGATGATTTGATAAAGGATGAAGATGAGGAGTTTTTGTTCTGACGGTGTCTGACGTCTCGAAGAGCGTCTGACACCTTCTCCTGCTCGAACAGCGTCTGACACCTTCTCCTGCTCGAACAGCGTCTGACACCTTCTCCTGCTTGAACAGCGTCTGACACCTGCTCCTGCTCGAAGAGCGTCTGACACCTGCTCCTGCTCGAAGAGCGTCTGACACCTTCTCCTGCTTGAACAGCGTCTGACACCTTCTCCTGCTCGAAGAGCGTCTGACACCAACAGTTTGAGAGAAATTGTCAGACGCTCTTCGAGACGTCAGACACTCAGCCACGCATCAACACCAATTTCTCCGCACCCCATTTATTATCCGCAGTCACATATTTAATCAGGTAAGTTCCGGAAGGATACATCCCGATATTCACCTGCCACCTGCCTTTTTTATCTGCTGCACCTAATTTCATCAATAATTTACCGGTGAAGTCTGCAATATAAATTTCCTTGATCTCTTTATTACTTTCAATCACAAAATTGCCGGAGGTTGGATTGGGGTATAATTTTACCGTCAGAATATTCTCAGGCACACGAACCGGAACCTGCACCATATTTTTTTCATCTGCTCCGCAATCCCTGGCTTCCACATACTGACCAATAATTCTTTCCATCAGGCCACCCAATAGCTCAACTGCATATTTATCGGTGGTAGGCTCGATATGGGTATTACCCACTCCGCTATGATTGGTTAAAAAAGTATAGGTCCCATTGGTTGCCAATGCAATTGATCTTAATAAAAATTCGGTTGATTTATCAGTTCCACTGCATGCAATCGGTACAATACGTATCCCCTTAGCAGCCGCTTTTAAAGTCAGTTGCCTGATCCTTTCTTTCCCTTCATTATGCGGCGGAGCATCCAATATCAAAAACAAAATTCGGGTTCTTGCTTCCGGGTTCCATTGTAAACTATCAATGGCCGTGCTCATGGCCTGATCAACTGCTTCAGGAGTATCTCCTCCTCCACCGGCACTTTGAAGTTTAATAAAATTCAAAGTCTTCAGCAGATCATCATTCAAACCAGCATGTTTAGTCACATATACATCTCCATTATCCCTGTAAAAAACAGGAGCTGCCCGAAGCGTGAGTGATTTATACTTTTCCATGGTATGGCGGATCACATCTTCCAGTTCCAGCTTCAGAAACTCAATTTCATCACCCATACTGCCCGTGGCATCCACCACAAATGCAATATCCACATCAGGACTCAATCCACAACTACGGTCTGCAGTCAGCAGGTTCACCCCATTGGCAAATGCAGCCGGGCTTTGCACTTTATTCCCTGTACGATCCGTGATATAATAGCTTTCTCCTTCTTTCTCATTCCGCAAAAAACCTCCCCATAATTCTGCCTTACCTGTATTATCAGTGATCGCCTTCCATACTGTATCACCTGTCAACTTGCTGACGAGATAGACTGGCTCATTCACCAATGCCCTGAATTTTTTATCGGTTAACTGCACCGAATACCGGTTCACCGGCTTTACACCCCAGAATATTCCCAGTGCCCTGAATTCATTCTCAGAATACTCCTCCCACATTTTCCATTTATTGAAATCATTGACTTCGCCTGCCGTAAGTATTCTTGATTTGGCAGCCATCCCTGTTCTCGGAGCAATATTGGTATCTACCAGGTATAATTTTCCATCAACCGGCGAGCTGACAGCATACGGAGCCCGGCT
This sequence comes from Chitinophagaceae bacterium, assembly GCA_035439185.1. Lineage (GTDB taxonomy): Bacteria > Bacteroidota > Bacteroidia > Chitinophagales > Chitinophagaceae > JJ008. The sequence goes on along the minus strand of DAORJS010000181.1, from coordinate 2,775 downwards.
TTCTGTACTGGCTTTATAATAGTCCTTACCCGGACTGGCAGCCCCTCTGACCCTGACAGTTTCATCAGCTGAAATGGTTACCCCAGCCACCTTTCCACTAAGCTCTCTTCCACTGATTGTTGCAACCGATCCGGTGACATCCCTTTTCTTTGCCGGGGCATAACCTATCACCACCACTTCATCCATCGCTTTTCTGGTATTGAGCATGACCACTTCAAAATCGGGATCCTTGATATTTTTTTCAGTAATGACAACTTTATACGGCTCATATCCGGGTGCAGAGAATACCAATGTATCTGGCAGTCTGGTAGCCATGATCTTAAAACTACCGTCGGGTCTGGTTGTGATCGCATTTGATTTGTTCTGAAATTGCACCGTAACCCCACTGGTTCTTTCTCCGCTTTCATTCAGCACTCTCCCTTTGAGTTCCTGTGACCATCCGGGCAGGCAAACACATAGACATACCAGTAGCAGAAGGGGTAAAGTCTTTCTCATAGCTAACTATTTTGTCAGCTGATGAGGATTCCGGAAAATTTACATAAAGAATCGCCAAATTATTTTTTCCCGCGGCTCCAAAGTGCAAAATCGGTGGCCGGGATACGGGTCACCCCTAACTGACGAAGCATATTCACCAGTTGGCCCCGGTGATAAGTACCATGATTGAAAACATGCAGGAGCATCTGCCAGGTGGGTTGCTTAAACTGGGCTTTATCAAATGTCTGGTATTGAAATACATGTTCCAGTTGCAGGGCAGAAGCTTTCGATACCCAATCCTCCCAAAGAGCCGATTGTGCCAGCAAACCACTGGCGGCATCGGCAATTTGTCCGGTATACTGATCACTGGGACGAAGAATTCTTTCCTGTAATTTCATACGCTGCCACCAGATACTTTCCGCATCCCACATATGCAGCAGGGTGCGGGCCAGACTGTTGAAACTACTGGGAACTTCCTGGTTTTGCTGTTCTTCCGGCAGCGCTAATATCACCTGGATGATTTGCTGACTCGCCCAAATATTGAATGCTGCATATTGTTGCAGTAAGTCCTTCATGCTGATCCTGTAATTTAGCGGTGGTTCACAATTAAGCAAGATATTTGCATCAACTGTTTAAAAATATTAATGTTTCAGCTTATGCCTGATAAAAGTTTTCCCCTGACAGGTTGGGGCACCACAGCCGTTCATGCCGGACACCGGCAGGATCCGATGTATGCCCACCAGGTGCCCATTTATGCCAGCAGTACTTATGTATTCGATGATGCCGAACAAGGCATGCGCAGATTCAGTGGAAAAGAAGAAGGATATATTTACAGCCGTTGGGGTAATCCCACGATGACGGAAGCCGAAGAAAAAATTGCCGCCCTTGAAACATTTGGATTAAACACCAGGGTAAAAGGAATTCTGCACGCCTCAGGAATGGCAGCCATCTCCACCCTGATGATGGCCAAATTAAAACCGGGTGATAAAATCCTCACGCATTATTCGCTCTATGGTGGCACCAATGAAATGCTCAACACGATCCTCCCGGGTTTTCATATTGAGGCCGTGATCACCGATCTCCGTAATCCGGAAAATGCAGCAAAAGCATTAAAGGCCGATCCATCAATTAGAATGCTCTACCTGGAAACTCCTGCTAATCCAACTATTCAATGTGTGGATATTGAAGTTTTGTCCAGGCTCGCAAAGCAATACCAATGTGTGGTAGCCTGTGATAACACATTTGCCACTCCTTTCCTGCAGCAGCCCTTTCAGTATGATGTGGACTTTGTTTTACACTCCACCACCAAATTCCTGAATGGACATGGTACGGCAATCGGTGGTATCCTGCTGGGCAGGGACCTTGATTTTATGAATACCCGCTGCACCAAGGTGCACCGGCTTCTTGGCGGAAATGCCAATCCCTTCGATGCCTTTCTGCTGATTCAGGGAATGAAAACACTGGAACTGAGAATGGACCGGCATTGCAGTAATGCGATGCACGTAGCAAATTTCCTGCAATCACATACGGCAGTTTCCAATGTCAATTATACCGGACTTCCCCATCATCCTGATCATGCCGTAGCAAAAAAACAAATGCGACACCCAGGTGCCATGCTGAGTTTTGAATTAAAAGGGGGGCTGGAAGCCGGCATCCGCTTTATGAATAAACTGAAACTTTGTGTCCGCACCGTATCCCTTGGCACCTGTGATACCCTGCTCTCGCATCCTGCCTCCATGACACATTACAGTGTACCCAAAGAAGAAAAAGAAAAATACGGAATTACAGACGGACTGATCCGGATGAATGTTGGCATTGAAAATATTCAGGATATTATTGCCGATCTCAGTCAATCACTGGAATCATGAACTTTTACAATAAAAAAATAATTCAACAGACAACAAGCTACCATGAGCATAACAATACGAAGAGCAGTACCTGAAGATTGTCCCCGCCTGATGGAACTGATCAAAGAACTGGCCGAATATGAAAAAGCACCGCAGGATGTAACCGTAACCATGGAACATTTTAAAGCCAGTGGTTTCGGAGCCAATCCGGTCTGGTGGGCTTTTGTAGCAGAAGAAAAGGGTGTCATTCTCGGATTTGCCCTCTATTATATCCGTTATTCCACCTGGAAAGGGCAGGCCATGTATCTGGAAGATATCATTGTGACAGAAAAAGCCAGAGGACGTGGTATCGGGCGATTACTCTTTGATCAATTGATCAAAGAAGCCCGGGAGAAAAAATTCAACCGGATCATCTGGCAGGTGCTTGAATGGAATGAACCCGCGATTAATTTCT
>DAORJS010000180.1:0-5758 GCA_035439185.1 Chitinophagaceae bacterium | reverse complement strand
CTGCCTACTGCTTACTGCTAGCTGCCTACTGCTTACTGCTGACTGCTGACTGCTAACTGCCGACTGCCTACTGCCTACTGCCTACTGCCTACTGCCGACTGCTGACTGCCGACTGCCGACTGCCGACTGCTGACTGCCTACTGCCTACTGCTAACTGCCTACTGCCTACTGCCAACTGCCTACTGCTAACTGCCTACTGCCTACTGCCTCGCAATCCCTGTAACAACAAGCTAAAAAACAACACCCCCAACGCCCCGATCGGATTCAGCCAGAGGAATCCCATTTTAAAAACACCCAGTCTGGTTAAAATAAAAACAGCAAGCACCAGCAATTCTGCCAGTACCGCTGCCCAGAATACGACATTCCCACTCCGGATTTTCCTCAGGAAAAAAGCCACCAGGAAAACCCCGAGAATGACTCCATAGAAAAGGGAACCCAATACATTCACTGCTTCAATCAGACTGTTCCCGATATTATAAGTGAACATTGCCACGATAATACAGAAGATACCCCAGCCCAATGTGTACTTTTTGGAAAGTTGGTATTCATCTTCACCGGATTCTTTTTGCTTGGTAAATCGTTTATGAAAATCCACCATGGTACAGGAAGCCAGTGAATTTATCGCTGCTGCAATACTTCCCCAGGATGCCAGGAAAATAATGGCGATAAGCAAACCTACCAGTCCGGCAGGAAGATTGTCCACCACAAAACGAAGGAAGATAAAATTGGTATCGTTACCATCCCCACCGATTTCCTTTTTGTTCAACCAGCTTTTGACTTTTCCCCGCAGACTATCTGATTGCTTCTGTAAAGTCCGGAGTTGGTTCAGCAACTCAGGTTTCGACAAATTATCTGTTGTTGCCGTTTCTGCAGCATAAGCTTTTACAGTTGCCATTTTTTGCAATGCAATCGAATCATACATGGTACTGGCAGCGGACAATGAATCACTGTATTGGGTCTTCTCCAGTTTTTTCAATTGCACTTCATTGAAAAAAAGCGGGGCTTTATTAAACTGGTAAAAAGTAAATACCAGGGCTCCGATCAGCAGAATCGCAAACTGCATGGGCACTTTCACCAGTCCGTTCATGAGCAAACCCATCCTGCTTTCTTTCAATGATTTTGCTGTCAGGTATCGGCCAACCTGGCTTTGGTCAGCTCCAAAATAAGAGAGTGCAAGGAAGAATCCCCCCACGATTCCACTCAGCAGATTATACTGATCACTCCAGTTGAATGTGCCGTTTTCAAATCCGGTGGTGATTACATTCAGTCTTCCCATCTTACCACTGATCTCCAGAGCATCGGTAAAGCCCACATGATCCGGCAACATATTTACCACCATATAACCGGCAAGAAACATTCCGGTAAATATGATGATCAGCTGTAATTGCTGGGTATAGGCCACGGCTTTCGCTCCCCCGCTCATGGTATAGATGATCAGTAAACCACCCATCAATAAATTGGTATAATAAATATTCCAGCCGAAAAGTGAGGAGAGAATGATGGACGGGGCGAACACGCTGATCCCGGTGGATAAGCCCCGCTGGAGCAAAAACAGAAAAGAGGTCAGGGTCCTGGTCTTATTATCAAAACGGTTCTCCAGGTATTCGTAAGCAGTATATACTTTCAGTTTCCGGAAAATAGGAACAAAGAATATACAGATGACCACCATGGCCAGCGGGATCCCGAAATAATATTGAACAAAACGCATCCCGTCCGTATAAGCCTGTCCCGGTGCTGATAAAAAAGTGATGGCACTGGCCTGAGTACCCATGATGCTCAGCAATACCAGTCCCCAGGGCATGCTCCGGTTCGACAAAAAATAACCATCCAGGTTATGGGAGGTACGGCTTTTGTACAATCCATAACTGATGATGGCCAGGAGGGTAGCTCCCAATACAATCCAGTCGAGCTGGCTCATGCAAATCGTTTGGTAAATAAATAAAAGAGAATGATCAGCAATACAAGGAAGCTGATCACTAAAATATACCAGCCCTTCCAGTTGCTGAACAATGGCGCTTTATCGTTATCGTCATTTATCATTTCTTACTGATGAATCTGAAAATGGTGGAGAGACCGATCAGCAGACATAATACCACGCCGATCATCACTCCTACCCGGATTCTTTTTATCAGGATGCCAATCACCAGTCCGAGCACAATCGCAATAATATAAGCCACTTCTCCTTTCCGGAGTCCGGTTTGTTTGGCAGCCATCAGAATCCTTTCTTTTTATTCAGTGCAATTAAATTCGCCATCAGCCGGAATGCACCGGGAACCCCTGCCGGCAGCTCCCGGAAAAATACAAGTCCGGTGTACGTAAACCAGCCTTTTCCATAACGGGCGACCAGCAAACTCCCATCATCCCCTTTTTCCCCTGGATCGGCCATGCTGATCAGTTTTTCAAATTTCCCGCTGGTATCTGCTCCATGATAAATACTGCGTTCCTGTATCCATCCCTGAAAATCATCGGCCACAATTTTATTGGGGAAGTTGAAAACAGGGTGTTCCGGCTTCAGGATATTCACAGCAGCTGTTTCATCGGTTACACGGGTTCTTGTGATATTGAAAGGAAACGGCCCGATCTTCGCTCTAACCGGACCAATATTATTACTGGTATTATATTGTACAATCAGATTTCCTCCTTCCTGTACATACTTCATCAGCTTTTCATAGTATTTGTTCATCCAGTCATGGGTATTATAGGCCCGTACCCCGGTGATAATGGCATCAAATTGCCCCAGGTTATTTTTAGCCAGTTCCTTATTACCCAGCAATACCACTTCATATCCCATCTGCTCCAGTGCTTCCGGAACCTTATCTCCTGCACCTGTGATGTAACCAATCTTTTTACCATAGGTCTTGAGATCAAGCCGCTGGTTATGAACAGTGGCCCGGTTGAAATAAGTGATATAGGGCACATGATCGTAGCGGATTTCTTTCATGCCAACAAAATAAACATCCTTACGGCCGTTATTGGCATCTACTGCAAAATGATAATCGTTATCACGGGTGGCCTGAATACTGTAACTGACCGGAATGGTTTTGTTTTTTTCGTCAAAAAATAATTTATCAGGTGAAAAAGTAACTTTCACTTCATCGGGTTCCTCTTTTCCCACGCCATCAAAAAAAGTCTGGAATCCTTTTTTCTTCCCGGTCAGGTTCAGTGTCCCTTCAAACTGATTATTATTTTTTGAAATCTTTGTGGTATTATCCGGCTCCAGCAAAACCGGTGGTACCACCACCAGGGGTTGATAGAGTTCCCCTTTTACCGGATCAGTAAATTTGTAATACACAGGTCTGCTCATAATATAGCCTTCCCCATAAATATTGAGGTGAATAAATGCATTAAAAGCAGTATTCACATTGGGTTGTCCGATCAGGAGCTGATTGGTGACATCAAAATATCCTTCCTTCATTTTCCTTTCCAGCCAGTAAGGCTGCGTAATGGGCTTTCCGGGAGGAATATAGAGCGTTTTGGAAAAATTATAATTCCGGTTCTTTTCCAGCTTGCGTGAAAAGCTGCTGTCGAACTGATCCATTGTGATTTTTTCCAGACTGATGGAAGACCCCAGCCGGTTATTAAATGCAAAGTTGAAACGAAGGGAATCCGTTTGTACGGCAAATTGTTCAGTGGTAGTAATATCCATGAACAAACCACTGCACTGTACAATCAGTTCCTGAACTTCTTTTTTCTTCTGTGTTTTCCAATACCCATCGGGCAAGCTGCTCATCTGCTGATCCAGCTTCACCAGTCCCTCCACTGCTTTTTCAGGATGGAGCAAATCAAAATTGCTGACCAGTTTATCAATCGCAGTAGCTATTTGTTCACCTCCGGGTATCCGGCTCCAGCTCAGGTCAACACCATCCATCAAGTCATTCGAAGGCTGATCGCCCTTTGTGGCTTTGAAATACTCAAGCGATTCACCACGGGTGGCCGGTACACCAAAGCCCTGGCTCTTGTGCTGGCTCCGGCTTTCGGCTGCAATCTCACCATAACTTTTTCCCAGTAATGGATTATAACCGCCTACATCCACTTTAAACTGATCTTCACGTGTGGTATTGTTTCCTCCGAAATTGAAAGTATTCCAAAGGACTCTTTTCGCCTGCCATACTTTTACAAATTGTAATTGTTCCGGAAACCGGCTGGGATCCGCAGCAGCTGTAAAAGCTTCATTCGCCAGAATACCGGAAGCGGTATGGTGTCCATGACCGCCCTCACCGGTTACCGGGAAGCGATTGATGATCACATCGGGTTGAAATTTCCGGATCACCCACACAACATCAGCCAGTATTTTTTCCTTATCCCATTTGGTAAATGTTTCTTCGGGATTCTTGGAGAATCCGAAATCATAAGCCCTGGTAAAAAACTGTTCGCCGCCATCCACTCTTCTCGCAGCCAGCAATTCCTGAGTACGGATGAGACCAAGTTCAATACCCTGTTCATCACCGATCAGGTTCTGACCACCATCTCCGCGTGTTAAAGACAAATATCCGGTCCGTAACATCCTGTCTTTCGAGAGCCAGGTAATGAGTCTTGTATTTTCATCATCCGGATGAGCTGCTATATATAATACTGAGCCCAACACCTGCAGTTTACGAATAGCGTGGTACATATCGGCCGAGGTCCAGCTGGCCGGTGTCTGTGACCGTATTGAACTGCTGATGCTGGAAAGCGAGATCAGGAAAAAGAATATTTTTTTCATCCCTTCAATGCTGTTTATATAAGAAAATTATACCGGAAAAGCCAGTCAGCCTTTCCGTCCATCAATTACTTTTCATTTTTAACGGATACCGGTCATGAAAATCGCATTACAGAAAAGCAATTTGCCATTCTCCCAGAAATTGCGGAACAAAACATCATCCGACAATGCAATCACAGCTCCGCTACCGATACCCTGCACTGCGAACAGCACTCCGTCTTTCATTTTTTGTTTGAGATTACTGCCCACAAATCCAGCCACCTGGTTATCTTTTTTAATGACCCCAACATTCCAGCCACCATCCGTGAGGAATTCATATAACTGATCATCCTGTTTCAGCGTGTAATAAAAATCCGGATAACCAAAGGCCAGCGGATGGGTATTATCCAGTTCCACTTTGTAAATAGAGCCTGCCGTTATATCGGTCATCGCATCTCTTTCCCGCTCTTCAAATTTTTTTAGCGCATCATATCCAACAGGAGCTTCCTTCCCTTTTTTATCAGCCTCCTCTTCTTTTTTGGGTTTGGGAGCTAATTCCGCTTTCGACAATTGTGCCACGGCGCTTTCCAGTGCTATGACCCTTCCACCCTTGCGGATCCAGGCTTTGAAGTTTTCAGTAAGGTCTTTGTCATTCAGAAACCGGTAATTTCCATCGGGCATGATCAGCACATCCACTTTACTCCAGTCGATCCGCTGAATATCGTTGGTGCTGACCTGTGTAAGCGGATACCCCAGTTCCTGCTCAAAGAAACTCCAGATACCACCCGCTGCCGTGGTACTGATCGCATCACCCGTAATCATATATACAGATGGCGCACGGAGGGCATGCACCATATCACTCCCAAAATCAAATCCCTTGTCCACCATGCCACTGTTCACCGGATATAACTGGATATTATTGGCATCAGCAATTGATCTCACCAGGGGCCAGAGATTTTTTCCTTTAGCTGCATTGGATGTTTGCAGGATAATGATGGATCCTCTTTCAAATTTATTCCCATTCAGTTCAAAGGGTGTTTCTGCATACCGGAGCAATACACCTTGTTGCAACAATTGTCC